>DATMLG010000184.1:0-4156 GCA_035570675.1 Verrucomicrobiia bacterium
TCAGCGCGGACGGCCTGTTGTCCATCATCAATGACATTCTCGACTTCTCAAAAATCGAGGCCGGCAAACTGTTGATTGAAAAAACCGGCTTTGACCTCCGCGAGACGGTCAAAAACGCGATCGGAACCCTCTCCCTGAAAGCCCGCGACAAAAAGCTGGATCTCGGCTATTCCATTTCCCAGGATGTCCCGACGCTCCTCGTGGGCGATCCCTCCCGGCTCCGCCAAATCCTGTTAAACCTCCTCAGTAATGCCGTGAAGTTCACGGAAAAAGGCCGCGTGTTCCTCGATATCATCCGGATTGGCGCCTCCGGCGAGGAATTCACACTGGATTTCGCCGTCCATGATACCGGTATTGGCATTTCCGAGGCGGTCCAAAAAGCTTTGTTTCAGAACTTCACGCAGGCGGATTCGTCGACGACCCGCCGCTTTGGCGGCACTGGCCTGGGACTAACCATCTGCCGGAAACTCGTGGAATTGATGGGCGGCACCATCAACCTCACCAGCACGGTCGGAAAGGGCTCGACCTTCCGCTTCACGCTTCCATTTACGAAGCCGGAGCCCGGGCAGGCGACGGTTTCGACGCCGGCGGCCACATCCACAATTTCCAGCGGCGCTCCCGCCGTCGCGCCCGGCAGCGTCCGCGTTTTGTTCGCGGAGGACAACAAGATCAACCAGATGGTCGGGGGGAAACAGCTTGCCAAACTCGGTTACCACAGTGTGGACATCGTCGGCAATGGATTCGAAGCTGTCTCGGCCTGGCAGCAGGGCAATTACGGCATCATCCTCATGGACTGCCAGATGCCGGAGATGGACGGCTACGCGGCGGCCCAGAAAATCCGCGAATACGAGCGTGAAAAGCAGCTGCCCCACATTCCCATCATCGCCATGACCGCCAATGCCATGCAGGGCGACCGCGAACTCTGCCTCGCCGCCGGCATGGATGATTACCTCTCCAAGCCCGTCAACGAACGCGATTTAAAGGCCGTGATCGAACGCGCCACGCAAGCGAGATCCACCGGTTCAGAAGCCCAAAAAACCTCGCCGAGCGGAAATCTGGCGAAATAACATTCTGCGCGAAAAGGCCGGAGTCTGGCTCAGGCCCATTTCTTGCCGATTTCGTCCAGGCCGCCTCGCTTCAAATCGTCCGGCGTCATCGCAATGCGGAATTCGACATCCGCCTCGAAGGTCAGGAACCAGGGTTCCGCCAGGGACGGTATTTTGGAGGCATCGGTCATTTCCACCACCAGCACCGCGCCACGCACGCCGCCGTGCTCGGTAAAATATACCGCTTCCGGCTTGATGGCTTCCAGGATCCGGTTCAGCTTTGCGCCGGCGTTGCCGGCTTTCACGGCTTCATTGAAGGGTTGATGCGGCAACCGGACGGTCATGAGTACTTTCATCGTGATTGGTAGTTGGAGTTATGTTGGTGGTTAAAAGATTGACTGGCGGGCGACGTTGAACCAGACCAGCGCCGACAGCAAGCCCAAAGCAACAAATCCTCCCACGTTGCCAGATTCAATGGCCTTTGAACCGTTTGAAAAGGCTTCAAATCGACCGCAGAGTGCCCTTCTTCCATCGGAAATCTTTTTTGAATCTAAAACCGGGACTCGCCGCGTCTCACTGGTGACGGTAAACACTTTTGAGAACACTAAACTATGAAAAATACCATAAAAACCCTGTTGGCCGGTCTTTTGCTGTTCATTCCCGCGGTGGGTTTGCGCGCGCAAACCAACCAGGATGCCGACGCAAGTAATTCCGTCATTCCCATGATGAAGACAACAAAAAGTGCGCCAGCACCCGCTTCCACGTATGCTGGCGGTTCCGGAGGCCCTTTCAGCGTCTCCAAACCCCCGGATGCTCATTTTTTGAATAAGGATGTCATTGCACTGGTTCTCACATTCGGCATGCCCGTGGCGATTGTCGGCCTGACGCTGTTTTTCAAGTATCGCCGCGACCGGATGGCGCACGAAACGTTGCGCGCCATGGTCGAGAAGGGCGTGCCCATCACCCCGGAATTGGTCGCACAGCTTGGAAGCAAGCATCCGGATGCTTCCAAGCCTTCGAATCACTCTCGCCATCTTTTGCCCGGTCTGGTAATGGTCGCGGTGGGCGCTGCGTTGTTGGTTTCAAATCACGCCGGCGTCGGTGCCATTCCCGGCTTTCCCGGCGGCGGCAGTTGGATCATTTTGTTCGTCGGCGTAGCCTTTCTGGTCGTCTGGCTGGTGGAAAGAAACAATAAAAACGACGCGCAACCTCCCCGGCAATAACCGTGCCTTTCTCCGATGCTGACCTCATCGCCCGTGTTCTGGCGCGCGAAGATCACAATGCCTTCGGGGAGCTGGTCCGGCGCCATCAATCGCCCGTGCGGGCGTTTTTGGCGCGCATGGCCCGGGGCGATGCGCACCTGGCGGATGACCTGGCGCAGGAGACTTTCTTGAAAGCCTGGAAAAAATTGCACACGTTTCGCGGCAACGCCCGGTTCTCCACCTGGCTCTTCGGGATCGCCTTCAATGAATTTCGCGACTTTGTGCGCCGGCGCAAGGAATTGGCGCTGGAGGACGCCGATAATCTGCCGAATGAACCGGCGACCGCTCGCGACGGGCTGTTGCGTTTGGATTTGACGGAAGCGCTCAAGAGATTAAGTTCCAATGAGCGTGCTGCGGTCGTGCTGTGCTGCCAGAACGGCCTGTCCCATGAGGAAGTGTCGCAGGTTTTGGATTGTCCGCTGGGAACCGTGAAAACCAACATCCTGCGTGGGAAAGACAAATTAAGACGGCTTTTGGCTCCCGCCTACAAAAATTATGAATCCGCCGGAAACTAACGATCCGCTTGATGAGTTGCTGCGGGTGGATGCCCTGCTGCATGAACAAAATCCGCACGTGGATGACGCCGGCTTCACGGCGCGGGTGGTTTCGGCGCTGCCCCGCCGTCACGCCTGGTTTCGGCTGCGACCGGTCCTATTGCTGGGCACGGCGGCCGTCGGTTCGGTGCTGGCCGCCTTCTGGCTGCCCTGGGCCAGCCTCCCGGCGCTGAGCGCCCCGGCGATGTTGTCGCTCGATGCTCAAGTCCTCTGGCCATGGGCAGAGGTGCTGTTGGTGGTTGCCTCGCTGACTTGGGCGGTGGTCGCCGCAATTCAAGCCGAGGATTAGCTTTTTTTCGCAAGCTTCGGGCATTTTTCTCCGTCGCAAATTGCGCGGCGTGGGCAGAAGTAAACACGTCGCGCAACATTTCTTCGCCCTCGATTTTCGCAAACGGTTGCGCCGCAATCGTACAACTTTTTCTCGCTGTTGGCACGGTCCATGCCAAGCAAGTATGCCGCAAAAGCAACGCGACATGAGGTTGGATGCCCTGCGGGGCATGCTCCTCATTATCATGGCGGGGGTGCATGTGCCGACGTTGCTTTCGCACTGGCTGCAGGAACCCTTCGGCTTCACAAGCGATGCCGAGGGGTTTGTCTTTCTCAGCGCCGTCCTGGCAGGGCGGGCCTACGGAGGAGTGTATCAACGGACGGATTGGAAAACCATGGCGCGCCGCGCATGCGACCGCGCCAAGACGGTTTATTTCGTTCATTTGGGGCTGGTGCTGGCGGCGGTGCTGATTGCTTGGCGGCTGGCGGACCACGTCGCCCCGCTCGCGAACCATTTTCACGATTTTTTAACGCATCCATGGGGCAGCCTCGCCTTGGTGCCGCTATTGCTGCATCAGCCGCCCTTGTTTGACATTCTCCCGTTGTATGTCCGGATGCTGGGTTTGACGCCTTGGCTGCTGCTGGCCGCCCGGCGCTGGGGCTGGCGGCCGGTTTTGACGGTGTCAGCCGTGGGCTGGATTGTGGCGCAGTTCCAGTTGGGGCAGCATTTGATAGGGGATCCCTCGCGTTTGCTGCCGCTGAGCCTGGGTTCGTTTCATTTTCTCGCCTGGCAGTTTCTTTGGACCTGCGGGCTTGCGCTGGGCGAGACCATGCTCCGGCAGCCGGTCATTCGTGAAGAGCAGCGTCGCGGTGTGATGATCGCGGCCGGCGCGGTGGTGGCGATGGGCTTGTTTTGCCGGCATGGCCTTGATAATGAAGGCGCCTTTGCCCAGATGCTTTACCGATGGGTGGACAAATGGTCGCTGGGCCCGCTCCGGGTGCTGAATTTCGGCGCGTGGGTCGCGCT
>DATMLG010000185.1:0-2469 GCA_035570675.1 Verrucomicrobiia bacterium
GGAAACAATGTCCTCGGCGGCCAGAGCGGCAGCCCATATTCAACGACCCTCACTCAGCAACCGCTGCTCGGCTTCAACGGAACCTCGGAAACCACCAACGGCATCATCAACACTATTACCTACGGTGCAAATAACCTGATCGGCAGCCCGGGCTTGCTGGTGGATACCGCAAAGGGTTTCGATCCCGCGACGGCCTTCCTGAACGCCGACGGCGTGAATGCCGCCCTCTCGTTCCTGAATACGTCCGCCGATGCGAAAGTTCTCTCCACGCCGCGCGCCGTCACACTGGACAACCAGGAAGCGGTGCTCTCTGTCACCACTGCCCAGCCGATTTTCCTGACCACGGCGGGAACCCAGGGTTCGCCCGGCGGCTCCCAGGTTACCTATACCAACCTCGGCACCATCCTGCATGTGACGCCCCGTATTTCCGCGAACAACACCATCAACCTGCATGTGGTGCCCGAAGTCTCCGATCTCGCCGGTACCATCACCAAAACCGTCAGCGGCCTGATCAATCAGGCTGACTTCTTCGACATCCGCCGCATTGAAACCCGTGTGCTCATTCCCAGTGGCAATACGCTCGTCATGGGCGGCCTCGTGAGTGACAACTCGTCCGTCGGCAACATCAAGGTCCCGATCGTCGGCGACATTCCCGGCCTCGGCTGGCTGTTCCGGCAGGAATCCAAGACCCAAAACAAGAAAAACCTGCTCATTTTCATCACCCCCACCATCGTCCAGGATGAGGACTTCCAGCCGACCCAGACGGACTTCCTCAAGACCAAGGCCAATGACAAGCCCACGGCTGATTTCGGCGCCTGGGACAGCGGTGAACCCCAGGACTGGAGCAAGCTCGTTCACAACAAACCGGTGAACGACGATAACTAAATAGTTTCTGACCTGCCGCAAACCACCGTCCTTCCATGAGGGACGGTGGTTTTGCTTTCCCCTGCCCCGCCGGTTCAGGCCGCGTCCGCCACCTTGCGCAGGTAGGCAAAGGGATAAAGCCCCGTCGCATGACCGTCGCCCCAGACCGGCTGCACTGCGTAACTGCCCACGTTCACCACCCGCAACAGTTGAAACGCCCGCGGCGGCAGCGGTTGCTCCGGCCCCTTGTGCAAATTTCCCATGATGTCCGTCTCGCCTTTGCAGGCGGCACAGGGGCAGGCCCGGCGCAATTTTTCCAGCGGCACAAAACTCTCGCCGCCGTCGTCCCATTTCACGGCCAGTTCGCCGCCAATCGCCTGCATGTCCAGCGGTCTCATCCCCTCCATCCAACCACCCTGCCCCACCGCCTTCAAGCTTCATCCGCCTGATCCTGCCTGCTCAATAAATATAGTCTAGACTAACATTTATTGTTGACCTGAACTTTCAATGTGCTAAATTGCAGTTGGTTGAAGAACGACCGCACATCGGTTTCGGAACCCGCGGCGGACCCCGGCGGAGGCCACCCGTCGCTGGAAGGCATCCACGGCACCGTCGCCGTGCCCCCGCATCAGGCCGGTTTCTGGCGGCAATGGCGCGCCTTCTTCGGCCCGGCGATCCTGGTGAGCGTCGGCTACATGGATCCGGGCAACTGGGGCACGGACCTGCAGGCCGGCGCCCAGTTCAAGTACGGGCTTTTATGGGTGGTCGCGCTGGCCAGCCTGATGGCCATTTTCATGCAGGTAATTTCCGCGCGCCTGGGCGTTGTCACCGGCAAGGACCTCGCCCAATGCTGCCGCGACTGGTATCCGCGCTGGACCCGCTGGCCGAACTGGCTCATGAGCGAACTGGCCATCGGCGCCTGCGACCTCGCGGAAGTGCTCGGCAGCGCCGTGGCCTTGAATCTCATGTTCCACATCCCGCTTTTGTGGGCCGTGATCATCACCGGGCTGGATGTGCTGCTGTTGCTGGCATTGCAACGTTTTGGAATGCGCACCATCGAAGCGGTGGTTCTGCTCCTGGTGGCAACCATCGGCATCTGCTATTACATCGAAATTTTTGCGCTGCCGCAGACCCATCCGAGCTTTTCAGAAATGGGCCGCGCCCTCATCTCGCCGAATTTCAAGCACGCCGGGATGGTTTACGTGGCGATTGGAATCATTGGCGCGACCGTGATGCCGCACAATTTGTATCTGCACTCGGCACTCGTGCAAAGCCGGCAGTTCCAGAAAGACGAACCCTCCATGCGCCAGGCGCTGCGCTTCAACACCATTGATTCAGTCGGGGCGCTCACCATCGCGTTCTTCATCAACGCCGCCATTCTGGTGTTGGCGGCCATGGTTTTCTACGGCAAGGATGGCGTGACCGTCCCGGGTGGGCACGTTGTCAAGTTCGACGACAATACGGATTGGATCCGCGTTGCTTATTTGACGCTGGCGCCGTTGCTGGGAACCGCCCTGGGAAGCACCCTGTTCGCCGTGGCGCTGTTCGCCAGCGGACAGAGCAGTACCATCACCGGAACCCTTGCGGGGCAGGTGGTGATGGAAG
>DATMLG010000186.1:0-3044 GCA_035570675.1 Verrucomicrobiia bacterium
TCGTTCGCCGCGGCAAAATTCCGTTCCGCGTGTCGGAAGCCGACGACCTCGTCGTCACGGCTATGCATGATGAGGACGGGAACCCTGATGCGCGGCAGTTTCGCCCGCGTGTCGTAGTGGATGGTGTTGAACCAGCGGACGGGGAGCCAAGGAAACATCTCCGCGCCAATGTCGCCGATGCTGGTGAAGGTGTTGGAAAGGATCAATCCGGCGACGGTTTCGCGCAGGGCCAGTTCGCTGGCGATGCCGCCGCCGAGCGATTCGCCGAACGCGATGATTTTGGAAATGCCCCGCCGTGCCAGCCAGCGATGGGCCGCCTGGGCGTCGAGGTAGATGCCTTCCTCGCTCAGAGACCCTTCGCTGTGCCCGTAACCGCGATAATCGAAAAGGAACACGTTGACGCCCATGCCGAGAAAAGCCTTGGCCAGGGGCAGCCGGTGGCTGATGTTCCCGCCGTTGCCGTGGCAGACGAGCATGGCGATGTCCCGCCGGGGCGAGGTTTCATCCGCCGGAAAAAACCAAGCGCTCAGGCGGACGTCATCCGCCGCCGTGAAGGTGATGTCCTCGCACGGACGGCCCAGGTCGGCCGCCGCCGCGTCCCAGTTTTTGGAGGGGTGGTAGACCTGACTGTATTCAAACCAACGAAACATGCGTTAAATCTGCCAGAATCGAAGTTACGAATCCAGCTTGCGGTTTATCGGCAAATCGTTAAAAAAACTGAATGCCGCCGGAACAACGCAATTCCATGTCCGAGACAACGCCGGATGCGAGGGTCTGCTCTTTGGCGGCGGGGGAAGCTTCCGGCGAATACTGGCGCTGGTGCCCACGTTGCGGCAATGAGTTGCACAACGAAAAATGCAAGCTGCGCTGCCCGCGCTGCCATTATTTCATGAGCTGCTCGGATTTCGACTGAAGCACCGTTGAGGACGTGACAATCCCCGCGCCGTCAGCCCATGGGTTCGGGTGGATTTGCGCGTAGAACGTTCAGCGCGGCCTTGGCGGCTTCGCTTTCGGCGTCCTTTTTGCTTTTGCCGCGCCCGCGCGCAAGCTCCTTGCCCTCATGGTGGACGGTACATTCGAATTCGCGGTCATGGTCGGGGCCGGTGGTGGAAACAACGTGATAACGCGGCGCCTCGCTGGAACGCGACTGGAGGAGTTCCTGCAATTCGCCCTTGGGATTTTCCAGAATGGGAATGTCCGCCAGCCCGCCGAGGGCGTCGCGAAACTGGCATTCGACAAAAGTTTTGGCGGCGGCAAAACCGCCGTCGAGGTAGATTGCACCAAGCACGGCTTCAAAGGCGTCGGCGAGGGCGGAGGGGCGTTCGCGTCCGCCGTGGGATTCCTCCCCACGGCTGACGATGAGATGTTCGCCGAGGCGGAGAAGCCGGCCTTTTTCGGCAAGGGCGCGGCGGTTGACGAGCTTGGCGCGGGCCTTGGTGAGCGGACCCTCGCCGAACGCGGGGAATTTTTCGTAAAGATCGTGCGTGAGAATGAGCTGGAGCACGGCATCGCCCAGAAATTCCAGGCGCTGGTTGTGCTGCATGGGCATACCCTGCTCGTGGGCGACGGAGGGATGCGTCAGCGCGAGTTCGAGGAGCGCGGCGTCTTTGAAGGAATGGCCGAGGCGGGCTTGGAGATCGCGGAGGTCGGCCACAAATCAAGCCAGCGGTCCGGCAGGCGCGGGTTCAGCGGGCACTTCGACGGGCGTTTCCACTGGCGCCGCGACTTCCGGCGGGTTGAGGCCGTGTTCGAGGAGGGACGCGACGTCGCGCTGCACTTCTTCAAGCTGGTTGAGCTGGAGCGCGGGGTCAACAATGGTAAAGAGGTCGCCGGTCTTGGGTTGTTCGTAGATAAACACGCGATGGCCATCACGCTGAATTTGTTCCTTGATCTTGAGGATGCGCTTGCGTTCGAGCATGACGGCGAGGATGTAGCCGGCGGGAATGTGGCGCGGATCATTTTGCTCGATGAGCTTGCGGAGCAGGGATTCGGCGGTGTCCTTCTGGATGGCATCGGGCGCGACCACGGGCGCCTCGTAAACTCCGCGCCAGCAGGAGATGAAGCCCTTGCGTTCGCGGGCGCCGTCGCTGTACTGGCTTTCCCAGCAGGCGGTGCAAACATCGGAGCGGCGGAAATCCTGTTTTTCGTCAAACAGGAGGGTATGATATTGCTCCTTGTCGGCAAAGGACCGGCCGCAGGCCTCGCAGGCGCGGGCGCGGGACTGAATGTTCCATTCGTTCATTAATAATCGACGGCGGTTTAACCGGCGGTCGAGAGGTTATTATCGCCGAAGATTGGGCGAATTCAATCCTAAACAGGGGTGGGCGGGCCTCAATATTTTCATGTGAGCGAGGGGCATTTCTGATATAATGGGGCGAATGCAGATCGGGTCGCTGACATTAAAATCGAATTTGTTTCTGTCGCCGCTGGCGGGTTACACGAACCTGCCATTCCGGCTCACGCTGCGGGAAATCGGCGGCCTGGACCTGGCGACGACGGACCTGGTGAACGCGCGGTCGTTGCTGGAGAAGAATCCCAAGGCGCTGAAGCTCATCGAGACACGCCCGGCGGACCAGCCGCTGGCGGTGCAGTTGTTCGGGGCCGTGCCGGAGGAAATGCGGGACGCGGCGGCGTATCTGGAATCCATCGGCGTGGCGTCGGTGGACATCAACATGGGCTGCCCGGTGCGGAAGGTGTGCCGGGTCGGTGGCGGGTCGGCGATGATGACGGAGCTGGACAAGACCTCCGCGCTGGTGCGGGGCATGGTGGCGGCGGTGAAAATCCCGGTGACGGCCAAGATGCGGCTGGGCTGGGACGACGATAATTTGACGGCGCCGGACCTGGCGCGGGCATTGGAGGATGCGGGCGCGGCGGCAATTTTTGTGCACGGCCGGACGCGGGAGCAGGGATTTTCCGGGACGGTGAAGCTGCACGGCATTCGCACGGTCGCACAGGCGGTGCGGAGCATTCCGGTAATTGGCAATGGCGACGTGACCACGCCAGAGGCGGCGCGGATGATGTTCGAGGAGACGGGTTGCGCGGGC
>DATMLG010000187.1:0-5062 GCA_035570675.1 Verrucomicrobiia bacterium
TGGAAAGCCTCCTCGCCATGCGCCGCGCGGGCGCGGACATTCTGATTACGTATGCGGCCGCAGACGTGGCGCGCTGGTTGAATGAGAAATAGCGGCAATTTCCGTCGCCGCCTGGAATCACTGGCCGCTTTTGTGGAGAATTCCGAGGATGTAAAGAATGAGCCCGCCGATGATCAAGGCGACGACAATGCCGCCGATGATGAAATAGAGGTTGGTCTTGTTGGTCTTGCGGGTGAAAGCCCCGCGCGTCGTGTCGAATCCCTGCGGGCCTTGCTCCAGTTGTTCGAGGCTCACACCCTTGGAAATCACCATCGTCGAGGCCAGCGGCTTTTTCATCGGCGCGACCGGTTCAGGACTCGTTGCCGCCACCGGCGCGGATGCCGGTGCGCCATTTTCCAGACGCATTTCGACCTGGCCCAGCCGCAACGTTTGACCTGGCTTCAGGACCGCTTCCTTGGTCACCTGCTGTCCGTTGATGAAGGTCCCATTCGTCGAGGCAAGATCCCTCACCACCACCTCGTTGCCCTGCAACAAGATTTCGCAGTGATGGCTGGAGACGGAACCCACGGAAAGCTGAAAACTGTTGTCCTCCACCCGGCCGATGGTGGTCTTGTCTGACTTCAGTTCAAACGACTGACCGGTCAGCCCTTCATTGAGCACTACGAGTTTGGCCATAACTTGGTTCTAAAAATGATTATTCCGACAGTCGTGCGCTCAAGTCAAACGCTTTTCCGCCCCGCCAGCAATGATTACTTTCAGCGCTTTTCCACCAAAGCGCGAAATTCAGCGAACAAGGGCGTCGAATCATGCGGCCCCGGCGACGCCTCTGGATGGTATTGCACGCAAAATATCGGCCGCCGCTTGTGCCGCATCCCCTCCACCGTCCGGTCGTTCAAATTGATCCGGTCCACGCTCACCTCCGCCGGCAGCGATGCCGGGTCCACCGCAAACCCATGATTTTGCGAGGTAATCTCGACCTTTTCCGTCGCCAGGTCCTTGACCGGCTGGTTTGCGCCCCGATGCCCGAACTTCAGCTTGAAGGTCTTGCCGCCGAACGCCTGCCCCAATATCTGGTGCCCCAGGCAGATCCCGAAAATGGGTATGCCGCTGTCCACAAGGTCTTTTACCGCCCGCACCGCGTAGCCCAGCGCCGATGGGTCGCCGGGGCCGTTGGAAAGGAATATTCCGGCAGGCTTGTAAGCCAGGGCCTCCGCCGCGGTGGTGGTCGCCGGCACCACCTGCGTCCGGAACCCGTGCTGCCGCAACCGGCGCAGAATGTTGTATTTCATTCCGAAATCAAAAGCGACGATGGGAATGTCCGCCGGCGGCAGCGTTCCCGGCACGCCGCGAGATGCGGACGTCCCCGGCCCTTGGGCCAGTTTGAAGCTCGCGCTCTGCTCATCCTTTTCGTCCCAAAGAAAAGCCTTCTTGTGGGTCACTTCCTTCACGTAATCCACACCCGCCAATCCCGTCCAGCCGCTGGCCCGCGCCTTCGCCTCCGCCTCGTCGGTGCCCAGCGTGGAGAGAAATCCGTTCAACGCGCCCCGCACGCGGAGCTTCTTCGTCAGCGCGCGCGTATCAATGCCTTGGATGCCGGGGATTCCGTTTTTCTCCAGATAATCTGCCAGAGAACTGTCCGCCCGCCAGTTGCTCACCACCGGCGACAGCTCGCGAATTACAAAACCGGACACGTGCGGCCGCCAGCTCTCCACGTCCTGGGTGTTCACGCCGTAATTGCCAATCAGCGGATACGTCATGCACACAATCTGCCCCTTGTATGAAGGGTCCGTCAAAATCTCCTGGTAGCCGGTCATGGAGGTGTTGAAACAAACCTCCCCGCACGCGCTGGCGGGCGCGCCAAAGCCCTCCCCGTGGAACACCGAACCATCTTCCAACGCCAATATCGCTTTCATCGCCTTGATGCTGTGGCCCGCCCTTTCGCCGGTCAAGATTTAATCCCCCAAGAACCCTTCATGCTTCCGCCATGCGTCCAGCTCACCGGCCTTTGACCGCCAGTTCCGCGATGTACTCCTCGGGTTTTTCACTGCTGTAACCGTCGATCATTTTTAATTGCTTCCGGTCCGCGTCCACCAGAATCACCGTGGGAAAGCCGTCCACCTTGAATTCATCCTTCAGCGCCAAGTTTGCCTTCTCCAAGGCCTTCGGCTGCTTTAATTTGTCCGGAAAATCCACCTCCACCAGCACGAAATGCTTGTTTGCGTAGTCCTCGAACGTCTTGGTATCAAAAACCGCCTTGTGCAACTCAATGCAACCCGGGCACCAGTCCGACCCGGTGAAATCCATCAACACCAGTTTATTTTCAGCCTTTGCCTTGTTCAGCGCCTGAGGCAGGTCCGTGAGCCATTCTGTCGCCTGAAGCTGCACCGCTCCGCACAGAAGCAGGGCAATCGCCGTTCTTTTCATCATGTTTTCGCGGTTAAATTGCATCGGGTATCGTTGTCTTGGACATCGGCGGCGGCCGTTCGTTCATTCCATGCCATCCGCCCGCCCACAATCGTCATGACCGCCCTGCCCTTCAACGGCCAGCCGTAAAACGGGCTGTTCTGGGATTTGCTTGCCGAATCCCCCCGCTCAAACACCCATTCCCGATCCGGATCGAACACCGTCACGTCCGCATCCGCCCCGGGCGCCAATGTTCCCTTCTTCAGGCGGAGCAACGCGGCGGGCGCCACGGTGAATTTCCGTATCAAATCCGCCAGCCCCAGCCGTTTGGTGTGGTAAAGCTGCATCAGGCTCAACGCCAGCTCCGTTTCCAGCCCGGTGATGCCAAACGGCGCGTAGTCAAACTCCACCTCTTTCTCGTAATCGCAATGCGGCGCGTGGTCGCTCGACAGAATCTCCAGCGTCCCGTCCACCAGCCCCTCCAGCACCGCCTCCCGGTCCTTCGCCGACCGCAACGGCGGGTTCATCTTGAAATTTGTGTCATAGTTCGGCCAGACCGGACGCCCTTTCGCGCTGGAGCCAAAAAGCGACCGCCCGTCTTCCGCCCAAAATTTCTCGCTCCCCGCGATTGTCGCGTCCGTCAAAACAAAATGATGCGGGCACGCCTCGCCCGAGATGGGCACGCCGCGTTTCCTGGCCTCGCGCAGCAGCGCGATGCTGCCCGCGCTGCTCATGTGCTGGCAATGCACCGGCGTTCCTGTCAGTTCCGCCAGCAAAATGTTCCGCGCCACAATCATTTCCTCGCCCGCCGCCGGCCAGCCCCGCAGCCCCAGCGCCGCGCTCCAATAACCCTCATGCATCACGCCATCCGTCACCATCGAGTAATCCTGGCAATGATCCATCACCGGCAGGTCGAACATCTTCGCGTACTCCAGCGCGCGCCTCATCAAATCGTTGTTCTGAACGCAATGCCCGTCGTCCGTGATTGCCACGATCCCGGCCTGCTTCAATGAACCGATGGGCGCCAGTTCCTCCCCGGCGAGATCCTTGCTGATCGCGCCGGTCACAAAAACATTCACCACCCCGTCGCGCTCGGCGCGTTCCCGGATGTACGCCACCGTTCCGGCGTTGTCGATCGGCGGCGAGGTGTTCGGCATGCAAACCACCGACGCGAAACCGCCCCGTGCCGCCGCCGCTGTTCCCGTAGCAATGGTTTCCTTGGCCGATTGTCCCGGCTCCCGTAAATGCACGTGCAAATCAATCAATCCCGGGCAAACCACCAGCCCCTTTACATCCACGAGTTGGGTATTCGGCGACATCTGGGCCGACGCCTCGCGTCCGACCGCCTTGATTTTTCCGACCGCCAGCAACACATCCGTCACTTCATCACGCCCGCTGGCCGGATCAATCACCCGTCCGCCCGTCAGCAGCGTTTCATTCGCTTCGGCCATTCCAACCATATTAAACATGAAACCCGGCCAGTATCAAGGGCATCTGAAACGAAATGCACCAACCACACGAAAGATTGATTGGCTGCAAAAGAAGCAAAGGCGAAGGCGCCTGGCGACCGACAGACGGTCGAGGAATTCAAGGTGTTATCGCGAATCGAAAGAACCCTTGCGGCCCCGACTTCACGCCGAAGTTGGTGAAGGTCAGGAGGCCGCCGGGGCTGTTGGTGACCAAGCCATTGGGAACGTTGGTCCAGCTCGTTGGATTCAGCGAAGGGCTGAACTGCAACTGGCAGGTCTCATGGGCCGGCACAGGGATGCTCAGGATCACGTTGGTCCCGGACGAGTCGAGCTTGATGGAGGCAATTTCATTCGTGGGCGGGTTGGGGGCGACGATCATCTCGAAGACCGTGCCGTTGTTGTTCGTCCCGCCGCTGGCGGCCGTGCCGTACCAATTGCCGTCGGCGCCTTGAACGAGCGTCCCAAGGGGATCGACTCCGGTGTTGGTGTCGCTGCCAAACTGCCAGAGCGTGGTCAGCGTGCCCTGGGGGTTGAACCGGAAAATCGTGCCGTCTGCGTTCGTCCCCCCGTGCTGGGTCGTGCCATAGAAATCGCCGTCGCTTCCCAACGCCAGACCGACGGGGTTTTTACCGTCGGTGCCGCTAAAGGACCAAAGGCTGGTCAAAATCCCGTTGGTGGTGATCCGAAAAATGGTGCCCATGTTGTTCGTCCCGCCCCCCTCGGTGGTGCCGTAGAAGTAACCATCATTTCCCTGCACGCGCGGTGCGACCGGCACGATTCCGTTGGTGAGGTTGTTGGTGGCAAATTGCCAGAGGTTGGTCAGCATGCCCTGGGGCGTGATCTGGAAAACGGTGCCGACGCCGTTCGATCCGCCAAAGGGCGCCGTGCCATAGAAATTGCCGTCCGGGCCCTGAACCAGACTCGCGAGGGGCGCGGCTCCGGTGTTGGTGTCGCTGCCAAACTGCCAGATATTGGTCAGCGTCCCGTTGGTGGTGACTCGAAAAATGGTGCCGTTATTGTTCGTTCCGCCGTTTTCCGTGGTGCCGTAAAAATTGCCGTCGTTCCCCTGCACCAGCCCCGCGACCGGAGCCGTGCCATTGACCCCGTTCAGCGAAGCCAAGGTTAGCAGCGCACCACCGCTGTTAATTCTTAGCAATGTTCCATCGTTAAAGGAACCGCCGGCGGCAGTT
>DATMLG010000188.1:0-2944 GCA_035570675.1 Verrucomicrobiia bacterium
CAATGCGCGCCGTCAATCAGAAGGATTGTCATGGAATGAAGTATCCAAACAGATGGGCGTGGCAGCTTCCACCATTCGCCGTACAGAGAGGGGAGGCCCCATGGAAACCGACGGCGTCCTCGCGATGGTTAGGTGGGTGGAGGGGGTGCCGGAGGACTTCATTCAAGGTACCAGAGCAGTTCCGCCGAAGGGGCTGCTCTATCCGGGCAGATTCAATTGCAAGGCTCTATTCGAAGCCATCGATGAACACCGTCGGGCGCGCGGGATGACCTGGCTTGAGCTCGCGCAGGAAATCGGCAATGTTTCTCCGCCAATGCTGACTCGCCTCTCGAAAGGAAGCCGAATCGAAGTGAACGTAATGGTCGCGCTGGTCAGCTATTTAGGGCGCACAGTGCACAGCTTTACCCGCAGAGGGGCACTTCGGTAGATTCCTGAACTTGTCCAACGGCCCAGTTCTTCGATGTGGCAGTCGGCGTAGTTGCCGAGCAACCAATCTATCTTTCGCTTTGGGCCACACCGCGGTTTGCTCTCTGCCGACCCTTCATGGTAGCCACTCTTGCGATGGACCCAGCAACTGCTGTTTTTCTGTTGACGCTAAGGCTGGAACTTGAAAGGTTGCGAGGCGTATAGAAAAGGAGACAAGGGATTTGGGACGTTGTTTTGTGAATGTCTTTTCAAAAGGCACGGATAATGCTTATTCCTTGAAATACAGCGGGAAATCCTCATCTATTATGATGAATTCAGAACGATTCAAACGGGTTGTTTTGGCGGCAATTTTCGTTTTTTCCGCCGGGGAATTTATTTTCGATTTGAGCACCCGCCTGGGGCCATCTAGTTGGGTTTGGTATGTCATTCCTTTGTTATTGTCGCTCTCTATCGGCGGCCGGTTTTTCCCCTATCTTCTCGCTGCTATTTTCTCCGTTTTGATGTTGGCGGCATTGTGCTTCTCGCCACCCGGGCTTGACTCAGGCATGGCATTTGTCAGTCGTGGGATGTTCTTTCTCTTCTTATCCACTGGACCTGTGAATACGCTCATTCTGGAAACCACCCCCGTGAATCTTCGCGCCAGCGCGATGGCCGTTTCCATTTTCGCGATCCATCTTTTTGGTGATATGTGGTCACCGCAGATTGTTGGACGCCTCGCGGATTCATTCGGCGGAAATTTGCAAAAGGCCGTTTTGATTTTGCCCATGGCGTTGGTCGTGGCCAGCGTGTTCTGGCTGGTGCTCGCGGTGAAAACCAGGCCCGCTCCGCACCCGGGTCGATAACCGCATAACCCCTTCGGTTATTTTGCTTCTTTAATTTGCGCCTCCAGCTCGCGGTGATTCACCTTGCCGGTGCCCAGCTTCGGGATTTCCTTCACCACCTTGATCTCGCGCGGCACGCTGAGATTCGACAGCCCCTTCGCCTTGATGGCCTCGCGGATTTCCTCGAGGGTTAGCTTGGGCTCGTTGCTCACCGCGATGAGGACTTCCCCTTTGTTTTCGTCCGGGCGCGTGAGCACGGCCAACTGGCAGCGCAGGCCATATTGCGGAAATGCTCCGGCCAGCGCATCTTCGACCGCGGTGAGACTGACCATTTCGCCACTCACCTTGGCAAAGCGTTTCATCCGCCCGCGCACATGGAAATAGCCTTCGGCATCCACGCTCACGATGTCGCCGGTGTCATACCAGCCATCGAGGGCCCGGAATTTTGCGTTTGCTTCCGTGTTCAAGTAACCTTTCATCACGTTTGGACCGCGCACAAAAAGCCGTCCGCCCTCTTCCACCCCTTCGACCCGTTCCAGCCGGTATTCCATCCCCGGCATGAGCCGTCCCACCGACCCGTAGCGCGGTTCCAACGGCGTATTGAGACTCACACACGGGGCGCATTCCGTTGCGCCGTACCCTTCCAGGATGCGCACGCCGTATTTCTGCGACCACGTAAGCGCGGTCGCTTCCTGCAATTTTTCCGCCGCGGAAAACAGATACCTGAGGCTGCGGAAATCATAGGGATGCGCCTTGCGCCCGTAGCCGTTCAGAAAAGTGTTCGTGCTGATGAACACCGTGCAATCGCGGTCGTAAAGCACCGACGGCACGACGCGATAATGCAAGGGCGAGGGATAAAGGAATACGTAGAGTCCGCGCACCAGCGGCACAAATGTCCCCACCGTGAGACCGAAACTGTGGAACAGCGGCAGGCAATTGAACAGCCGGTCGTGGTCGGTAAAATCCGTCACGGCCAGCATCTGGCGGATATTGGCCAGGATGTTTCCATGTGTCAGCTCCACCCCCTTGGGCACCCCCTCGGAGCCGCTCGTAAACACAATCACGGCTGTACTATTAGCGGAGAGCGAACCAGGAATGGCGGGCTGTAAATTGAAGCAATGCCGGAGCAGGGTGGAAAATTTCTGTGAGCCGGAGATGCCTGCGCGCACGTCTTCGAGATAGATCAGGTGGATGCCCGCTTTCACAAAATCGTCCGCCTTGAGCCGGGCGCGTTCCAGGAAGGCATGCGAAGTAACGATATGCTTGAGACCGGCGAGTTCCGCGCACACCAGCATCGTCGCGGTGCCCGAGGAAAAGTTGAGCATCGCTGGCACCTTGCCCAGCCACCACAAAGCGAGGATGGCTACCGGCGTCGCATTGGCATTCGGCAGCAGCACGCCGATCCGTTCGCCGCCCGCAACCGTTTGCCGCAAAGCCTGTGCCAGCACATCCGCTCCCACCATCATTTTTCGACCCGTCAACGCCTGCAGCGTCGCGTCTTCGAGGATCACTCTGCCCGGCGCATTGCGGACCGTTTCGGCCACTGCCGAAAGGACATCCTGCGCGCCCGTTTTCATCTCGACCTCGAATTGCTGCCGCACCATCTGGTCGCGCAGCCAGTTGGTCAACCGCAACCGCGCCTGGCGGGTGCTCGTTTCGCCTAAATCCGGCGCCACCAGCGCGTCGCTGAAATAAGC
>DATMLG010000189.1:0-7258 GCA_035570675.1 Verrucomicrobiia bacterium
CCGCCCCAGCGCCCGCGAATCCATCTGGCGGATGGCCTCGAAGCAATCGCGGCCGGTCTGGCCCAGCCGCTGGATCCATTCGGGCGAAAGATTTTTTACGCCCAACGGGTTGTAACCCTCGGGCCGTTGCGCTACCGGCAGAATGTGCAGCACTTCTTCAAGCCAACTTGCTGTCTTCGCGTCATTCAACGTTTCGATGCGGGCGGGAAATATGCCGCCGTGGACCGCATGGTCGTAGTCAAGGCGATTGATGCCGGGATAAACCAGCCCGATCATGTCCTGCGACCCGGACGGTTCGGCCCGACCGCGGTTTTCCGCGTCGTAGAGTTCCCGGACCAGTTGCGCGGGATCGCCCGCCGGAATGCCACCCGGCCACAAACGCAAGGCCGCCTCCCGGGTGCTGCTGCAAATGCCGCTGCGGTCCATGAAACGGAAGGTTGGTTCCACGGCAACCACCACCATCGAGCCGGGCGGTTGCGGGTTGCGTTGCGAGATGAACGGCTGGTCAATCCATCCGCCCGCCAGCGCGAGGCGGTAGGGAATCTTGCCGACCAGTTCCGTCATCATCAGTTTGGTTTGCACGCCTTCCGTTCCGGGTTCGGCTGAATTACTGGATCGCCCACGGCCTTTTTGATCGGCGGGGCTTGCCGGTACCCTTGATACTTGACCGGCAAATGCTTGTCCACGATGGACGTACGACTTTTAAAGCCGGCAGATTTCCCGGGCGCGCACTTGTTCCAGATTGGTAACAGCCCAGGTGGGCCGGTGTGCTTGCAAATCTGCAAGCGTCGAATCGCCCGTCGCCACGGCCAGCACTTTCGCGCCGATGGCCTTGCCGCAATCGATGTCCAGCGGCGTGTCGCCGATGACCAGGACCTCGTCGCCGGTCAATTTTCGATTCAGCACGCGCGAGCCGCGCTCCTGTGCGATGGCGGCGATCTGGCGCCGATCTTCGTGTTCATCACCGAACGCGCCCAGCAGAAAAAAGTCCCAGAGATTGAAATGGCGCAGCTTGATTTCCGCGCCGAGCCGGATGTTGCCGGTCAGAAGCCCGAGCGTGGGCGGGTCCGGCAGGCGTTGCAATTCGTAGATGAATCGCCAGACGCCGGGATAGATGTCGCCCTTCGACTCGATCAGCAAATGGGCCAGCCACAGGGTATATTGTTCGAAGAAGACGTTGAAATTTTCCTTGGATGGCTCGATGCGGTGCTTGTTGAAAATTTCCCGCACCAGGCTGGTATCCGTGCGCCCGGCGAATTTCATCCCCACCGTGCAGTCAGGAATGTTGAACTCCCTTTCAAACACCTTGGCAAAAGCCTTGATGCCCGCACTGTCCGTGTGAATCAGCGTCCCATCAATATCAAATAATACGAGCCGTAACATCAGTCAACAGGCTAACTTTTCGCACGCGCATTGGCAACTTTCCAGATTTCAGGACTTATACGGAAATTCAAATTCCGTCGCGCCCCGGAACGCTTCCGTAAATGAACTGAGCGATTTCCGCTACCGCCGTTCATTGTGAGACGCTTGCGCATAAATCGTTTCCGCCAGTTTCGCTGCCCGCAGGTTCAATGCGGCATCTGCCGCAAACTCTTTCCACGTGATGCCATAATTCGCGGCAGCCACATCGCACATCGCGTTTTCCCAATCGACGCGTTGAATTTTGATCGGCGGTGGCTGCACCGAGCCCTGGATGAGCAGCCCCGCGCGAGTGCGACGCTGGGCCGCGCCGGCGATTTTTTGGCCGTGCCATAAAACATCAAATTCCTCGTGGCCAGCGAAACATTGACCGGGCAGCGCCTTGCGGCAGTTCTCAGCAAGTTCGGTTGTCATCCCCAGTTTGCGAAACGCCGCCCCCACCCATTCATGGATTCGCCGGTAGCTGTCCACGGCGGAGAGGGCATACCAGCCATGCCCGGTTGGAATGGTCACGCTGTAAGTCCAGTCGGCATCGTGCGGCACCAGTCCCCCGCCGGTGGGCCTGCGCACCAGCGGCCGCAACTGCGTCATCTGTCGCACCTCGGCATATTTTTGGAAATAACCGAATGACGCGGCTCGCTCGGTCCAACTGTAGAAGCGCAGCACCGGTTTCCCGAGCGACGGCGCGGCTTCGAGCAGCGCGGCGTCCAATGCCATGTTCAGCGTGGCTGTTGCCGGGTCGGAACGCAACCGCAGCCACATGTCAGTCTGGCGTGCCGTGGTCATGGCAATTTTGGCAGACCGATACGCGGGCAGTGTTTCCGAATCTCACAATTCGGACAATCGGGACTGCGCGCGAAGCAGCGTCGGCGCCCATGCCAGATCAGCCAGTGGCTGAACAGCGTCCAATCCCCCGCCGGCACGAGTTTCATCAGCGCCTGTTCGATTTTCTCAGGCGTCTTTTCCCGCGTCAATCCCAGCCGTTCGCACAGCCGCGCTACGTGCGTGTCCACCACGATGCCGCAATTTATATTGAAGGCATTGCCGAGGACCACATTCGCCGTTTTGCGGCCCACGCCGTCAAGCTCAACTAACTCCGCCATCGAGTCCGGAACATTGCCGCCATGCCGTTCAATCAGTTTGCGGGCACAGGCCTGGATGTTTTTCGCCTTGTTGCGATAAAGGCCGATGCGCCTTATTTCCTGCTCAAATGCCGCCGGGTCCGCCTCCGCATAATCCGCCGCCGTCCGGTATTTTTTGAACAGCGCCGCCGTGACGATGTTTACCTGCTTGTCGTTGCATTGCGCGGAAAGAATCGTGGCGACGAGCAATTCGAGCGGGTTGGAATAATTCAGCTCACAATGCGCGTCGGGATAGGTCGTCCGCAGGCCCGCGATGATTTTTTTCAGGCGTGCCCGGAGCTGTTCGTTGGTTTCCCGCGCCATCGTGGGGTTAAACCAATTCAGGCTCTTCAATCTCCCGCGGCCGCTTGACCAGAGGCGTGCCGTCCGCGGCCTCGGGATACTCAAAGATTTTGCCCTCGAAATTCCGGATCACCACACGGTCGGCATTGCGGCTTAAGACATATTCCGGATTGACCGGCACCTTGCCGCCGCCGCCCGGCGCATCAATGACATATTGCGGCACCGCGTAGCCTGTGGTGTGGCCGCGCAATCCTTCCATGATTTCCAGCCCTTTGCGGACACTCGCCCGCAGGTGCGCAGAGCCGGTGATCAAATCACACTGATAAAGGTAATACGGCTTCACGCGGCACATCAAAAGTTTCTGCACCAGCGCGCGCATGACGGTCACATCGTCATTGACGTGCTTCAGCAGCACGGACTGGTTGCCCAGCGGGATGCCCGCGTCCGCCAGCCGCCCCAGCGCCTCGCGGACTTCCGTCGTCAGCTCGCGCGGATGATTGCTGTGGATGCTCAGGAACAACGGATGATATTTCCGCAGCATCGCGCACAACGCCGGCGTAATCCGTTGCGGCAGGAAGATCGGTATCCGCGAACCGATGCGCAAAAATTCCACGTGCGGAATCTCGCGCAACCGTCCCAGCAAATAATCCAGCTTTTCGTCGGAGAGCAGCAGCGGATCGCCACCGCTCAAGAGGACGTCGCGAATGGCCGGTGTCTTGCGGATGTACTCAATCTGTTTTTGGAACTCGGGGTGAAAATCATAGCCGCTCGCGTTGCTCACCAGGCGCGAACGCGTGCAATACCGGCAATACGACGCGCAACGGTCCGTCACCAGGAACAGCACGCGGTCCGGGTAACGATGCACCAGTCCCGGCACCGGCGAATGCTCGTCTTCGCCGCAGGGATCGCTCATTTCCCACGGCGCGGTATTGGTTTCCTCGATACGCGGAATCACCTGCCGCCGGATGGGACAATTCTCGTCCGCCGGATCAATCAGGTTGAAAAAATACGGCGTGATGGCGAGGGCCAGCTTCGTGTTGGCCAGCAGTGTGCCCGCATGTTCCTCGGGGGTCAGCGTGGGCATCAACCGTTCCAACTGCTCCAGCGTCGTGATGCGGTTTCGCAACTGCCAGTGCCAGTCGTTCCAACTGGCTTCCGGAACATCCCTCCAGAAACCTCTTCCGGCCGGGCTAAATTTTTTAAGGAAATCCAATCTGGCAGGCTCGCCCCCGTCCCCGCCGTCCTCTGAAGTGTCAATTGACATCGTAGCGAACTATAAATTGAGAGTTCCCGGTGTCAAGTGACGGGGGTGAATAGTTGTGGGCAATATCACAACCCGCTGTCTTTCAACGATTAGCCGAAGTATTATTTGCGGTTTGCCGCATCGAATCCGGCTCGATTCTCATGGCTTCGCGCTCGGCGTCCAATGCATTCAATTGCCTTATCGTATCAAGGGCAAGCTGGTCCGGGCCCAGGACGCGCTGGGCCGTGGTGTTGCGAAACGCGCCCGATTTCTCCCGCGCCCTCACGTAATTTTCCAGCACCTGCCGGTAATCATCCGCCAATCCCGCCAAATCCTGCGAAACCGACGCGCGCAGTTGTCCCAACTGCCGGATCTTCACGCGCATGACCCCCTCCTGCATCGCGGAGCCCCAGTCGGCGATGACATTTTGCAGCGTCACTTCCGTGTGCAACGGCATTTCATCCACCGCCGTGCGCACCTGCGCGCCCGTGTGGATGACCTCGCCCAGCTTCTGCCAGCTTTCCGCGTGCGGCCAGGTCTGCGCCAGGTCGCGTCCTGTGAAATTCACCAGGCACAACGCCCACCATTTCTCCAGCTCCAGCTCGCTCGCAAAATGCCCGTGGAACGCGTCCAGGAATGAAATCTGCCAGTTAAGATGGCGCGGCAGTTCCTGGATCATCTGCCGCAGGCACGCGCGCCCGTCGTCCAGTTGCAGCAGCCGGCACACGAACAACTGCGCGCTGCAGCGATACACCTCGTCCTCGTCCTGTCCCTCGCGCGGCCAGCTTAATTCCGTCAACGTCAGCGGCGGCCGCGCCTGCAACACTTCATGCGCCTGTTCCAGCGGCGGCACGCTCCGTCCGTCCAGCAGCTCGCTGCTGGTGTGGATGTCCTGATTTCCGTCCTTTGGCGATTCCATCACCAGCCCGGCCATGGTTTCCCGCATCAATTGCTGCGTCAAACCCTGCGCCAGCCATTGGGGAATTTCCGCCGACCGCTCCGCGCCGCGGTTCGCCATTTCCAGCAGCGTCATGTTCACAAACGCCGAAACCAGCCGGCTGCGGTCCACCATGTCCGGCAAATTCATGTAATACGTCCATTGACTCTGGCTGACCGAGGCGCCGATCTCCACCGGCTCGCCCAGGCGATGCGCTTGATGCAGAAATATCGCGACCCGGCTCTGCCAGTTGTCCTGCGCCCCGAGTTCTGACAGCAGCGCCGATTTGATCCGTTCGCAGGACACCGCCAGGAAGGTCGGATCCAGTTGCGCGTAATCCTTTGACAGGGAGGGACTTAATTGCATCAACCGCCAGCCGTCCGTCGGCGCTCCGTGGATGATGAACTGGCCCGACACGCTCACGCAGACGGGGGTGTTTTGCGCGCGGCGAACCTCGTTTCGGAAGTCCTCCGGCAGGCTGGGCTGCGCTCCGGCTTGCCTCCAAAAAAGGCAGAAAAAAACAATGACCAAAAATCTGAACATGAGCCCCATTATTAGATGCTATTTTACGCCTTCTTACAAGCCCGGAAAAGCGGCATGACCGTCTCTGTTCTTTTTGTCTTTTCCCCCTTCGGTGAAATCTGTGCCGTCTGTGGCCAAGTTCCCCTTCCCTTTCATTATGGGTGCAGGCCCTGCCTGCTGGGTGCAGGCTTCGCCTGCCTTGGTGTCTTGGTGGTTCAACCTTTGGGAATCACCCACGGAATCACATAAGCCTCCAGCATCACCAGCAATCCCATCAATACCGCCAGCGCCAGACTGTGCCAGAACACCGACCGCAACACCGTCCCCGCGTCCGGGCTGTCCGGCCGGCCGCCGGTGGCGACGCTCGCCACCACGATGCTCTGCGCGTCAATCATCTTGCCCATGACGCCGCCGGAACTGTTCGAGGCCGTCATCAGGATGGGCGAAAAGTTGAGTTGCTTTGCCGTCACCTGTTGCAGGTTGCCGAACAGTACGTTGGACGAAGTGTCGCTGCCCGTCAGCGCCACGCCCAGCCAGCCGATGAGCGGCGAGAAAAATGGAAACAGAAAACCCGTGGACGCCAGCGCGAGGCCGACGGTCGCGTCCGTGCCGCTGAACCGCGTGGTGTAACCCAGCGCGAGCATTAGCGCGATTGTGAGCAGTGAAATCCGTACCTGCCGCAGCGTGCGGCCATAAACGCGGAGCATCCGCATCGGGCTGAGCCTGAGACAAAAACCCGCGAGAATTCCAGCGGACAGCAGCGCCGTGCCCGTGGCGGAAAGAAAATTGAAGGTGTAAACGGCGGGTTCGGGCGTCGGTTTGCCCACCACCGGCGGCATGCGCATCACGATGTTGTCCAGCACCGGCATGTGAAAATCAGGGGCGAACACGCTGTTGAGGAAAGTCTTGATGGCCGGCAGGCCCCAGAGAAAAACGAAGACGGACAGAAACATCCACGGCAACCACGCTTTCCAAGCGTGGCTGGAGTCGGTTGGTGTTTGTTCTTTGTTTGCCGCTGGTCCGGCGGCGGCTTCTTCGCTGGCTGTTTGCTCATTTACCGGATGCCAGAACTTGGTGAGCACCACGAGCGATGCCATGGAAACCAGCGCGCTGCTCAGGCCCACGAGCCATGGGCCGTGATAATTGCTGACGAAAAATTGCGTGAGCGCGAATGACGCGCCGGTGACGAGGCACGCCGGCCACACGCCCAGCATCCCGCGCCAGCCCGCCTGCGCCGCCACCAGCCAGAACGGAATGATGAACGAAAAGACCGCGAGCTGCCGTCCCACCATCGCGCTGAGCAAATGCAGGTCTAGGCCCGTGATCCGCGCCAGCGTCACCAGCGGTATGCCCAGCGAGCCGAACGCGACCGGCGCGGTGTTGCCGATGAGCGCCAGCTTCGCAGCTTCGAGCGGACGAAACCCCAGCCCGATCAATAATGCGCCGCTGATGGCGACCGGTGCGCCAAATCCCGCCGCGCCTTCCACGAACGCGCCGAAGCTGAAGGCGATGAGCAGCGCCTGGATGCGGCGGTCGCGCGACACGCCCGACAATTGCTGCTGCAGCACCGCGAACTGCCCGGCCTCCACGCTGAGATTGTAGATGAAAATCGCGTTCAGCATGATCCAGCCGATGGGAAAGAGGCCGAACGCGCCGCCCAGCACCGCCGCCGCCAGCGCCAGCCGCGTCGGCATGTGATACACCGCCACGGCG
>DATMLG010000190.1:0-10025 GCA_035570675.1 Verrucomicrobiia bacterium
CGACGGGCAGAGTCAGACGGCGAAGGGAGACACCATTCGCGCCGACGGCGCAGATCGCATGAAGACGGGATTGCCAGCTTTTCTGATTCAAGAAGGCTTTCAAGCCTGACGCCAGCCGTTCCTTGCAGGGGCCGGTGATTCGGCCATTTTCCGCGCGTTCCAAAGGCAGTTCGAGCGTGGCCTCGCCCTTGAGCGCCCGCAGAAAATCCTGGTTGATCTCGAGATAAACCGTGGGTGAATTCATGAAAGCAAGCTGCTTCATAACGAATCCTCCCGATATGAAACGGTGCTGACATCGTGCAGTCCGATGTGAACGATCACCTGCAGGCGCTGGCGCGTGCCGGTGGAATTCACCCGGCCTTCGCTGAGAATCCGGTACGTCTCCGAGCGCGCGTCCACAAATGGCGCCGCCTGCTTGAACAACTGCCGGTTCATTCCCGGCACCTTCAACAGCCCGCCGATGCTGGGAAAATAACCGCTGGATTGCCGGTAGGAAACGATGGCCTGCGCCAATGGCCGGTCAATGCCGGGAATGCAACAAAGCACATCAACGCCCGCCGTATTGATATTGATGATGCCGGACCGGGTTTCCCCGGTATCCAGGGTCACATCGTCGGCAATGTCCTGAAAAAGGTCTTCATCAATCACCTGGGGGCCGGAGGCGCCACCGGGCGACTGCCCGCCCCCGGATTGTGACTGATCGGAGAAGCCCTGGGCAGCGAGAGCAGCCGCCTGCGCGTCGTTTTGATTCTGGGCCGCGGTGACATCGAGCAGATCGGCGATGCTTTGAAACTGGTTCCGGCCGCGATAGGCAACAATTGCACGAGCGATCACCGGCGTAATGCCCGGAATGGAGGTCAATTCGGTCTCGGACGCATTTTGAACATTGACGCGGTCCTGGCCGGCGGCGTTCACATTCTTGATTTGTGAATCGGCAGTCAAAATTCCGGCCCATCCGGAATCCACGTCAGCGGCGGCATCACCGGAGCGCGAATCAGCAGATGCGAGATCTTCGCCGGGATCAAAGAATCCGTTTTGATGCGCGTCCTTGCCCAGCAAGAGGTCGGCGGAAACTCCCCGAACCATCAGCAGCTCCCGCACGGTTTCAAATGGCGCATTGCGCGGCAGGTACGGCGGCTGCAGAGAGGTATAATAATCCTGCCCGGCACCGCCGGGTGCTGGGTTGTTGCCGGAATTTCGCCAGTCAACAATTGCCGCGGCAATGTCGGACGTCATGCCGTCGAGTTTCATGAGTTCGTTGGTATCGGCGCTGTTCACGTTAAGACGGCTTTCCTCGTCGCTCACGCCATAAATCACGCCGCCGCCCTCGTCCTCGCGACCGCGACGGAACACCCGGAACACTCCGCGTCCGAGCGAAACATCACGGAATTGCTGTGGCTCGTTGTAAAGCTCCCCGCTGTGATTTTTGTCGCTGCGACTGCGGTCCCGGGCGTTCTGGTAAAGCAGCGCCTCCGCTTTTTCCACGCCCGCGAGCGCCAGATAATGCGCCTGGATGCGATCGCCGTAATTCTTGCCAACGAGCAAATCAATGCGCGCGGTGTGAAGCACCCCGATCACCACCAGAGAAAGCAGCGCAACGCACCAGAGCAGACCGATCAGGATTGAACCTCTTCGTCGCATGCTATTAAAAGGCGCTCCCGCCTCCCGATGGAGATTGAACGCCATTGCCGGGCTGGGTGGTGGCGGACGATGCCCCGGTCGCGTCTCTTTGCGCGGTGTTCGCCAGATTCAGACACGCCACGGTTTGGAAAACCAGCGGCGGTTCGGGAGTATGGCTTGCGGCATCCGGGACCGGCTTGGATTTGGGATTGGAATCGAACAGGAGAGTGATGCGCACGGCCTGGGGCATTCCCTCCAGATTAGGGTGGTCTTGATTGGAAGTGGCCGCCTTTTCACCACCCTTCTCATCGCCCCAGTCGTCATACCAATCCGTGCCGTCATAGTATTCAAAGCGAACGCCGAGCAGTCCCCTCGCGATTTCCTCCCGGCTGCCACCGGAAAGCGGGTCAAGAGCCATCGTCGGATTGCGTCGCCGCCAAAGACCGAACTGGCCGGTTTCCTCGTCCTTGTCCATGAAATAACTGACCTCGCAAAAATCCCCTTCGCGGGCATGCCGGGGAGTATAATTGTGGGTGGCAAAATCAAGATTGTCGGCGTCCACCTCGCCCAGCTTTCGGCGCGTGCCGAGAAATTGATAATTGGTGGAAAGCGGGCAGGCGCTGCGAAGATCGGCGGTCAGGAGGGCTGCCGCCACGCGGGCGTTCTGAAGAATATCGGCGCGAGGTTCGACGAGTTTTTGGCCCGCAATGCCGGCCCGCAAGCAGAGATAGGCGCTGGTGAGAATCAGGGCCATCAACGCGGCGCTAATCACGACTTCTATGAGTGTGAAACCGGAAGAAGGTTTTATTTGGAGCCGTGTTTTCATTGCCGCTGGTCCGAGCGTTTTTTGGTGTCGGACTTGTTTTGACCCGAAGGATTATTAGTTCCAGCATCATCGGGCGCCTCAAACAGCAGAGTCTTCAGATCATAAATCTCCTTCCCAGAACGTGTGTCTTCGACAACGACATCCACTTCATGCAGGCCATCGGGCTGGCTGGCGGCGATGGTCCGTTTCCAGCGATACAGCGGAAGGCCCTGCCCGAAATCGCCGTCTGTTTCTCCGTCGGTCAGATCGCCCTCGGCGCGAAGGGTCTCGATCTGCCCGGCTGCGAGCAACGCCGCCGTGGTCTGCAACTCGGATTCCTTGCTGGAGCCAAGCGCTGTCGTGATCCCGCCAGTCAGGCCGGCCACCGCGATGGCGAGAATGAGGATGGCGACCATGACCTCGACCAGGGAAAAACCGGATTGACGGATTGCGGTCATTGTTCGCGTTTTAGTTCGACGATGTGAACGCGGGCGGTGGTGGGGTTGATTTGGAGCGCGAGACGGAAACCATCGCGGTCGCGAAGCTCCAACTCCGCCGCATCCGCAGTGCCGTCGGGATAAAAGGAAACAGTGCCGTCCGACTCAGCCATTGCCTCGTC
Source organism: Verrucomicrobiia bacterium (assembly GCA_035570675.1). Classification (GTDB taxonomy): domain Bacteria; phylum Verrucomicrobiota; class Verrucomicrobiia; order Limisphaerales; family Pedosphaeraceae; genus DATMLG01. The sequence continues at coordinate 3,045 of DATMLG010000190.1, forward strand.
TGCACTGGCAGGCGGATTTTCCGGTTGTGAAGAAGCATCGGAAGCCTCGTCGCCCCGTTTATGAATTCGGAGCGAGATACGGGCATCCAAAGTTCCCTGGCAGCCAGGGATGTCCTTTATTGGCACGAACTCCTCCCGCGCCGCGCTTGGGTCACGGCGTTCAACCTGATAGCGCCCGGTTTGGGTGTCAAAACGGATGCGATGAAGTTGATTGAGGCTGACCGCGCGGCTGTATGCGATGCCAAGGGAATTAACCAATTCCCGGCTGGTCGAGCGCAAGAGCGCATCCTGATAAGTGCCGCGCATGGCCGGGATGATTGCCGCCGACATGATGGCGATGAGAAGGATGACGACCGTCAACTCGATCAGAGTAAACGCCCTCCGGCCATCCGTATTGGAGCCAACCATCCTCATAGTCACCAGTTGCCGATGTCAGCGCCCTGCCCGTCGCCGCCGTCCACGCCATCAGCGCCTCGCGACCACAGGTCATAGCTGTTTGGCATGTGCACGCCAGGAAAACGGTATTGATAGGGATTGCCCCAGGGATCGTCGCGCATTTTTTCAATGTACGGGCCGCGCCATTTGTCCTTATCGTTGGCGGGCGCCTCGATCAGCACCTTGAGCCCCTCCTCGGTGGTGGGATAGCGGTCCATGTGCACGTAGAATCGCTCGATGGCAGATTGAAACTCGGCGATGTGGCCCTTGGCGGCGCTGACCTTGGCGTCATACGCGGTGGTCATGAATTTCGGGATGATGGTGGCGGCGAGAATCCCGATGATGACCACTACCACCATGATTTCGACGAGGGTGAAGGCCCTTGAGTGTTTTTGGCACCGACTGGTTTTCATGAGAATTTCATTGTGGTTGGTTGTCATAAACAATTTCAGCGTATGGCCTGGCTCATTTTAAATATCGGCAACAGCAGCGCGATCACCATGAATCCCACCAATGCTCCGACGACGAGAATCAGGATGGGGCCAAGCAGGGAAATCAAGGTCTTGATGCGCGCGCGCATGTGGCGCTCCTCGATGTCCGCCACTTTCAACAGCATTTCGTCCAACGTCCCTGACTGCTCGCCCACGTCAATCATCTGGACGACGGTCCGGGGAAACAGGCCGAGCTTGCGCAGCGGCGCGGCGAGGGAATCACCGCCGCGGGTTTCCTCGGCCACACGCGCGATTTGCCGGGCCAGGATGCGGTTTCCAATTGTATGCTCCACAATGCGGAGCGCGGGCAGCAACGAAACGCCGCTTTTCACGAGCGTGCCAAGCGTCCGGGCGAACCGGCCAAGGGCCGCGGTGCGAAACACCGGCCCGACGACGGGGATGCGCAATTTCAATTTATCCCAGGCTTCCGCACCCGCTTCGGAGCGCAACAATTGACGAAGCCCAAACACGAGCACGGCCAATCCGCCCAGGACCCAGGGCCAGTCCTGATGAAGCACGCTGCTGACTTTCAACAAAACCAGGGTTGGCCAGGGCAGAACATTGATCATTTCCTGGAGCATGGAAAACAGGCGCGGCAGAACGACCGTAAGCAGGACGGTCACGGTGACGACACCGAAGCCGAGCACGAACACCGGGTAAGCGACGGCGGCACGCACCTCGCCCAGAACTTCGTCCTCGTGTTCGAGCAGATCCGCGAGGTCGCTCATTACCCGGGGAAGGACGCCCGCCTCCTCGCCCACGCGAATCATGCTGACGTATAGCGCGCTGAAGGAGCGGGGATGTTCTTCGAGGGCGGTGGAAAAGGAAGCGCCCTTGCGAACGGAGTCCGCGATTTGCAGAACCACGCCGCGCAAGGCCGGGTTCTCTTCGTCCTCGCCGAGGCCATCCAATGCCTGTGGAATGGGAATCGCCGCACCCAACAACGCGCTCATTTCGCGGGTGAACGCGGTGACATCCTTTCGGCTGATTCTTTGTCCGAAGCGGACTTCGGGAGCGCGGCTTTTATTTGTCGGCGCGCTGGCGACGGAAACGGTGCCGCTGGCCGCGCACAAATCGAGTTGGGACGGATAAAGGCCGCGCTTGCCGAGCAATTGCAAAGCCGCCTTGCGGTCTTCGGCTTCAATGACGCCGGCAACCGGAGCGCCGGTTCCTTCGATGGCTTGATAGCGAAACGTGTTCATTCGAGCCGGTCGCCGGAGGACACCCGCAGAATTTCCTCGAGCGAAGTGATGCCCGCCGCGGCCTTGAGCAAGGCATCTTGATGCATGGTGAGCATGGTTTGCTGGGCGGTGGCTTTCAGTTGGGCGTTGGAACGCTTTTGCAGAATCAACTCCCGCAACGCGCCGGTGATGGGCAGCAGTTCAAAAATGCCGACGCGCCCCTTGTAGCCGGTGCCGCGACATTCTTCGCAACCGGCCCCGCGATAGAACGCGCCCTGCACCTTTCCGTTCCCCAGCGCCTCCAGTTGGTCACGGATGGCGACGCTCACCCGATTTTCCACGCGGCAGTGTGGACAGATTTTTCGCAGGAGACGTTGCGCGAGCACGCCTTCGAGCGACGAAGAAATCAGGAATGCCTCGACACCCATGTCAATCAACCGCGTCACCGCGCCGGTCGAATCGTTCGTGTGCAACGTGCTGAAAACCTGGTGGCCCGTGAGTGCGGCGCGGATGGCGATGTCCGCCGTCTCCGAATCGCGAATCTCGCCGACCATCACGACATCGGGGTCCTGGCGGAGAATGGCGCGGAGGCCGCTAGCAAAGGTGAAATTGCGGCTGGGGCGCACCGGGATTTGCGCGACTCCGGCCAGCTCATACTCGACGGGATCCTCAATCGTGAGGATTTTGAGTTCCGGAGTGTAAATGCTTTGCAGCACTGAATACAGCGTGGTCGTCTTGCCGCTGCCGGTAGGGCCGGTGGCGAGAAAGAGGCCGTGCGGCTTCTCGACAAGTTTCGCCAGCAGGGCCGAGCGTTCGGGATCCAGACCAAGCTCTTGATGCGTGAGGAGCCGGGAGGATTTTTCCAGAAGACGCATCACGAGGCTTTCGCCATAGATGGTGGGCATGGTGCCCACGCGGATGTCCACGCGCGCGCCGCGATGGTTGATCTGGATGTGTCCGTCCTGGGGCATGAAGCGCTCGGCGATGTTCATCTCCGCCATGATTTTGATGCGGGAGACCAGCGCGGCGTGGAGCTGTTTGGGCGGCGGCGGTTTTTCCTGCAAAAGACCATCGACGCGATAACGCAACTGAAGGGAGTCCTCGAAGGGCACCAAATGAATGTCGCTGGCGCGTTCGCGAATGGCGGTGGAGATGATGAGATTGACGAGGTTGACGACCGTGGGCTCGTTGGCCATCACCTCGATGTCGTGCAAATTCTTGCCCTCGCCATTGGCGCCGTGACCGGGGCCGAGGTCCTCGATCATCCTCTCGACGGTCACCTGATAGCACTCGGCGATTTGCTCCATGACCTGCGCGGCGGGCGCCTCGGCTTCCTCGACCTCCAGGCCGGTCAGAAGACGGATATCGTCGATGACACGTTGATCGGCGGGCGAAGCGGTCGCGATGCGAAGAATGCCGTTGCGAACTTCGAGCGGGAGAACGCGATGTTTGCGGGCGAACTCGGCGGGAAGGGAACGGACGGCATCGGGCGAAACCGCAAGCCGCGGCTGGCCCCAGGCCGGTTTCCCGGTCGCGGGCTGTTCGCCGGAATTAACATCGTCCGGCACTGTCAGGTTGTCGTCCATATCCACGCCTCCCTTGGACTAATTCATCTCCAAATTGCTCAGAACTTGCCTCTCTCTCAGGGGTCGTCGCGATATTATGAATCAACCGCGCTTCTGACCAGAGAAAAATTGAGTTCATTTTTCGGGCATTGTGACGACGTATCAACAATCGAAAACGCGGATGGTTGCGCGCAAAATGTCATGCCCCGGGATTTGGTTTGTCTTCCCATGGGAGCCAGGCTTCGGACGGAGCCGCGGAACCCACATCCTCCTGTGGAGGCTGAGCACTGGTTTGCCGGCCCGGGAATCTGCCATTCAGTCTGTGAATGTTGGTCTCGGCGTTTAGGCGTCGCATGGGGTGAATACCCCATAGACAAAACCCCAACTCAGGGCCACATTGCAGAATGCAACACAATAATGGCTCGGATTGCGTCATGCATTGTGCCCAGAGTGACAAAAACGGGGGCCTGTGTCTCACTCTTGGACAAAGCCCACGCATTTGGGACATTTTTGGCACAATCCAGGGTCAGACGGGGCCAGAAAAGCAGAGATTCATTGGGCTTTTTGGGCTGGCACCCCTAATGCTGTCCTAAAACCATGCAGAAGACCTCATATTACATTGTTTCGCACTTGGCGCTGATCGTTCATGCGATCTCGGCGAAGTTTCACGCTGCCATGGAAAATCTGGTGCCTGTCGGCTACCAGGATGAGAGCGGATTCCATAAAGGCGTAAAGCGTTCCAGCGACAGCGCGAACTGGCCCACGGTTGATTGATCGCACGGACGCAAGGCCAAACGGCTTGCGGTTCGTCGGTTCAGCCAATCCTGCCCGCATCGGGCATCTGTAGCATCCCCTTTCCTTTCTGTCTCCCGTCCCTCCTAAGTTTTCAGCTTTTGTCTAATCGGGTTCCACACTTTCAAACGCGGAGCATTGTTTTGCGCTCCGGTGAACAAATGGTGGAAAATTGGTGAATAACTTGCGCTTGTGAAATGGCGGCTTCGGCCTATTTTAACTTCAGCAGAGCAATGAGTTTCGGTCCAAGTGCCGGTTCGAGATCTTTGTCCGGGGCGTCAGGACTTGCCTGAGGGCAGCAATCCCGCTTGCGGGAGCGCCAATCTCGCTCAAACCATTGCCCTGCTCTTTTTTTGCCCGTAAGGCTCTTAATCTTCGATGGCGCTGGCGACGTAGCCCTTCCGCAGGATGACTTCCTGGAGGGCGGGAACATCCGTCAGCGCCGGATCAAACAAAACGGTGACGACGCCGTCGTCGCGGTTGAGGTAAACCTCGCGCACGCCGGTCTTGGTGAGGAGCGCCTTCTTGATGGTTTTGCCGTTGGCCTTGCCGTTCATGCCTTTGACGCCGAGGCGGCGCGTTTCGACCTTGCCACTGCCCATCCGATTTTTTCCGAATATCAATTTGAACATAATAATGTTCTCCGCCCCAAGTTTACATCGAATGGAAATTATTTCAAATGGGAGGTTGCGGGAGAAGCTCCCGGTTCGAAGATCTGCGCCGACCAACGTCGGCGGCTACAAATTTCATAATACTCCCTAGAACTTTACGAGTTTGCCCGTCTCGGCGGATTTGTGGGCGGCTTCGAGGATTTCGACGACGATGACATTCACTTCCAGCGAGGCCAGGCCGGTGGGTTTGATTTCATTGCGGGCGACAGCGGCAAGATAGGAGACCGGGTCGGCGTTCACGCCGGTGAGGGCGGGCGGGGTCTGTTCGGTTTCGTTGGCCATGCCCGCGGTGCGGACGCGCATAACATTTGACTTCGGCACAAACACGGTGCCGGTCTGGCCGTAAACTTCCATATCCTTGCGGTCGAACGGCCAGTTCCAGGATGGTTGGAGTATCACCTGCGCGCCAGGATAGGTGATGACGATGGTGGCGTCATCTTCCACCTTGGGATAAATCTCGGGCTTGAGGTGTTGCACGGTGGCAAAAACAGAAATGGGTTTCTGGCCATCCATGAACCACGTGGCCATGTCCGCGCCGTAACAGCCAAAGTCATTCACCGCGCCGCCGCCGTCCAGCACGGGGTCAGTGAGCCACGCGAGAAAATTAGTCGAGCAACCGATTTCCACCGGCCCGCGATGGCCGTCGTGGAAAACCATCTTGCGCAACGCGCCGATTTGATGGTCGTCATGCACCATGGTGTAGGCCGCCTGGGTGGCCGGATACCAGCTCGTTTCGTAGTTCACGATGAGCTGGATGCCGCTCTTTTTCACGGCGGCTTCAATGGCGCGGGCCTGTTTCACAGTGGTGGCCATCGGTTTTTCCATCATGACGTCCACACCCTGCGCGGCGCAGGCTTCCACGATGCGTTCATGACTGAACGTGGAAGAAAAGATGGCGACGGCCTGGACGTTGGCCTTGGCGAACAGGGTTTTGGTATCCAGATAAAACAAGGCGGGGTCCAGATGAAACCGGCTGGTGTAACGGGTGATTAAATCCTGGTTGGTTTCCACGATGCCGACGAGTTGCACGTCAGTGCGCCCGGCGAGGCGCGGAAAAATGCCCAAGGCGTGATCGTGCTCCAACCCGACGATGGCGATGCGCACTGGCGGCTTTGCCGGCTGAGAATGTGTAGTGCAGATGGAAAAGCCGAGGACGGTGAACAGGGCGATGACGAAGCGGGCGACGGAGTTGGCGGCAGATTTCATGGTTCGCCCATTTCCGCTCATTCGGGGCGGGAGGTCAAGGAGGGAACGCGGAAGAAAACGGCGGAAGGGCGAGTGCCAATGGCAGTTGGCTTAGGCATTGTTCAGACCACATCATATTTTTTAAGGCCGCCCAGCTCTTAAACCGCAGAGCATCATTGGCTACTCAACCGAAAGAAACTTTGACTATTTGTTGGAGTTAAGACGATTTGATTCTGCGAGTTCGTGACCGTTGGTTCGATTGAGATATTCGTCCACTCTTTTGTTGTCACGTCAAAGGACTGTTGCAAAACATATTTCGCGGCATTTGTGGGCCACGAAAGGGCAATATTATTGCCTGATGAAACGATGCTCAAGGAGGGAACTATGGTGGTCGGTTGAATTACAAAAGCATTAGCAACCGAGCCCCCATTGACCACAAAGCTGTTCAAGAGTATTCCCGATGGGGAATATTCGTAAATTTCACGAACGGCGTCCAACACATACACATTCCCTGCGCTGTCGATATTTACATCCACAGGCTCGCTCAGACCATTTACGAAAGTGCTGGGCGAACTATCCGGGGCGTATTTGATTACCGAGGGATGATTATATTGGTCTGCGACGTAGAGATAGTTACTGGCGTCAAACGCAATACCAATTG
>DATMLG010000191.1:0-5255 GCA_035570675.1 Verrucomicrobiia bacterium
GGGATTGACCAGGACGGCATCACGAGCATCGTGCGGACGACGGGCAATCCGACGGGGCTCGTGGTGCTGCGGGGTGGGCGGTCGCAGGCGAATTATGACGCGGCCAGCATCCGCGAGGCGGAGGCGAAGCTGGTCCAGGCGGGTTTGCCGCCGGTGCTGATGGTGGATTGCAGCCATGCCAATTCTGCGAAGCAACACGCGCGGCAGGAGGAGGTGTGGCACGACGTGGTGGAGCAACGCGCCGGCGGGACGCGTTCGCTCATCGGGTTGATGGTGGAGAGCAATTTGTTCGAGGGCAACCAGCCGTTTCCGAAAAACCCGGTCGAGTTGCGTTACGGGGTGTCGATCAGCGACGCCTGCCTGGGCTGGGACGCGACGGAGCGGATGATGCGCTGGGGACGTGACGCGCTGGCGAAGACGCGACTGCGGCGGGAGGCGTCCGCCGGAAAAGTGTAGACGCCGGTGGGCACCTTTCCGCCAAATCTGCTAGGGCGTGACGGTCCGGAAGAAGCGCTGCGGGAAATTCGTGTTATTGTTGGTGTAGATGAAGGTGAACACGTTGGTATTGCTGACGGCGATATTGCTGGCGATGGTCACCCAATTGGTGGGCGGCGTATTGGAGGAGACCAGGTTCGTCGCAGCCTGAAGACGATAGGTGAAGGTGGGCACGACGGAGAAGGTAAATTGGACGGTGTGGTTGGTGGTATTGTTGGTGACGGTGGCGGCGGCGTTGGTGGCCATGAAATTGAGCCCCATCACATTGTTGCTGAGCAGCGGGACATTGGTGCTCTGCGGGTAGAAATAGCCGAGCGGCATGGGATATATCGTGTAATTGACATTGGTGCCGCCGGACAGCAGAAATGAATAGGTGCCGTTGGTGGTGGTCGTGGAGGTCGAGTTTCCCGCCCGGACGGTCACCCCGGGAAATGGCATGTTCCCGGCCATGACCACGCCGCTGATAATGAGGAGATTGGTGGACGATCCGTATTCGAAGGCTCCAATGTCGCTTCGCGGTCCAAAGGGCCGGGGGTATCCGCGCTCGTCGAAGGCCGGGGCGCTGTTATCGAAAATGGCATCAATGGCCGGGCTGCCGGGAAAGAGTGCCATGGTCAAGGTGGGGCCGCCGTTATCGTCCAAAGCCACGAGTAGCGGGTCAAGATTGTTGCGGCTGTTGGTGGTGCTGAACGCGGGTGTTCCGTCGAAACTGATGTTGTTGCCCAGATCACTGATGGTGCCGGCGGCGCAGACCCCGTTGCTGGGATAAGCCAAAATGGAATTCTTCAAATTGAACGTGCCGCTGGCGTTTGCAATGTTTGCGCCCGAGTCGGAACCGTCGGAACCGGCATTGCCGGAGAAATTGGCGCTGCCAGCCGCGCCTCCAGTTCCGCCGGTGGCCGCCCCGTTGGCAAAGGTGCAGTTTGTGGCGCCTGTTGAACCGGCGTTGTAAACGCTTCCGCCGATGCCGCTGCCCCCGTTGCCGCCGTTGCCGCCGGTTGAGAGATTCAAGGCCGGTCCGCCGTTGCCGCCGTTGCCCGCAGTGACGGCATTTTGGTCGAAGGTGCAGTTAAGCATCGTATTGGTGCCGAGATTGCAAATGCCACCACCGGTGCTGTTCGGTCCATTCGGGCCCGTGAGGCCGTTTCCGCCGCTTTGGGACGGGCCTGCCGCCGCGCTGCTTCCGCTTTGCGCGGCGTTCTGACTGAAGGTGCAATTAACGATCGTGGTCGTGCCGAGGTTGTAAAGTCCGGCGCCCGCGCCTGGCGCGCCCGCGCCACCGTTCCCGGCGTAGCTGGTGAACGTCCCGCTGCCGTTCGTGCCGCCAGTGCCGCCAGTGCCGCCGTTGGCCGCATTGTTCACGATCGTGCAATTGGTCAGCAGCAAAGCGCCTAGATTGTAAATGCCGCCGCCGTATCCGTTGCCGCCAGCGCCGCCATTACCGCCGTTGCCGCCCGTTCCGTTGCTGCCGGATGCGTTGCCGCCATCGCCGCCATCGCCGCCCGCACCGCCGGTGGCGATGTTGTTGGATACAATGCAGTCCTCCATGATGGTGAACCCGGCGTTGAACAAAGCGCCACCCAGGCCGTTGCCGCCGTTGTGTCCATTGCTGCCATTCCCGCCCTTGTTGCTGCCGTTGGACCCTACGGAACCGGCGGTGCCGGCCGTACCCGTGCTGTTTCCGCCGGTGATGGTCAGATTGATGACGGTGAAATGTACGTTGGAAGCCACGTTGAAAACCTGGGACAGGTTGCCTCCGCTAATGGTGACGGCAAATCCCGTGGCATCCAAAACGGTGTTATCCTGGGAAATAACCAGAGGCGTGCTTGCAGTGACCGAGCCATTAAACTGCAGGAGAGTCGTTCCGCCCGCATTCAGGGCGTTTCTGATGCTGAGGATTGAGGCGCTGCTTATGATATTGGTCTGGGCCGGCGACCGCCAGCTCATGAACGCAATCAAGAAGATAACAGCGATGAGCCGGGCCGGCACCGTCGCCGTCCACCTCCCGAAGGCATGAGTGTGATTGAACATAAATGGCCGCGAATCAGTCATTCCGAATTAAGGCCCAAGCAGCCTGGTTTTGGTTGACAACTACTATTATCCGTAATTCACGGTGCGGCTTTATTGTGCCTCGTCCGGCAGCTTGATTTTGTCGGACGCTTTCAGCCGCAGGTTTTCATCGGTGCGCCATTCTTTTTCCGCGGCCTTGATGCCCGGCAGGCGGTCGCGCTCATGGTTCGCGAACAGGGCAGCAGATTCAGGTGTGGGCAGGTAGGTTGGGCGGATGAGCACCACCAGTTCGTCGCGCTGTTTGGAATCCTGGGAACTGCGGAAGAGATAACCCAGGAGAGGAATGTCCATCAAGAGGGGCACCCCGCCGTGGGCTTTTGACACGGTGTCGCTGATGAAGCCGCCGAGAATGATTGTCTCGCGGTCCTTGACCGAGACCGTGGCCGAGGCTGAGCGTTGTGTCGTGGTGGGCACGGAGTTGCCGTCAATGGTCGTGGGCGTTCCCAGTTGCTGCACGTTCAGATTGATTTGCATCACCACCATGCCTTCGGAGTTGATCAACGGCGTCACCTGCAGGTCAATGCCGATGAAGGTTTGTTGATATTGCGAACTGGCCTGGCCGTTGATGCCGCCGAAATACGTGCCGGTGACATAGGGAACCGTATTGCCGACCTGTATTTCGGCCGGGACGGCGTGCGAGGTTTGAATGCGCGGGCGGGAAAGCACGTTGATGCGGCTGTCGTTGGCAACGGCCGTGACCGTGGCGTCAAAGTCCTGGCCGAACGAGGCCGCATAACTCAGGCCGGCGGGCAACCCTCCGAGGCCATTGGTTCCCCCGTTATTGACGAAGTTGGCACCGTTGAGAAAGGTCCCATTATTGATGGCGCCGATCCCCTGGAAATAATTGCCTGGCGAGCTGGGGGTGACTTGATTGTAACTGACCCCCAGGTTCCGTGAATTATCGAGGCTGACTTCCATGATGATGGCGTCGATGAGCACCTGGGCGAGAACCACATCCAATTTCGAGATGACCTCCTTGATCCGGTCCATGTCCTGCTTGTCGGCAAAGACGAGCAATGAATTGGTGCGTTCATCCGGAATAATCTTGGTCTGGCCAAAAATCTTGATGTCACCCGCTCCGCTCCCGCCAAGGCCGTTCACCGCGCTGCGCAGACGGTCCGCAAAGCTTGCGGTGCGCCCCCCACCCGCGCCAGCCGCCCCGCCAAGACCCCCGCCGCCTGCTCCTCCGAGCGTGCCTTGAACCCCGCCGCCTGGGGAATAGCCTCCCCCGGTCTGCCCTCCCAGGCCGCTACCCACGGGGCGGTTGAGCGAGTTGCCAGTGCTGCCGGGTATTCCGGTGCCGGTTCCCGCGCCGAGACTGCTCAACGCGCTGGCGATGTCCGCCGCCTTCGCATACTTGATCGGGATGACTTCCGAGTCATAATCCATCGGAGCAATCACATCAATCTGCGCAATCAGTTCCATCATGCGTTTAACGTTGGCCGAGTAGTCGCGGATGATCAGTATCTGGCTGCTGTCGATGGGGAAGATGTTGCCCGGGATCTTGGCGAGCGGCGTGATTACCGGCACGACCTCGCTCGGCTTGGCATATTTCAACTGGACAATCTGGCTTACATACTGATCCAGGTTCCCCAGGCTGTCGGCGCTCTGAATTGACCGAAACGGCGCGCCATTGGCGCCCGCCTCGCCCATCGGCACCGCCTTCACGAAATTGTTGCCCACATCCATCATCGTGATGCCGTTCATGCCCAGGACGGTGTCCATCGCCTCGATCAACTCCGTTTTGGTCAGCGGTTTTTGTGTCTTCAACGTGATGGTTGGATTGCCGATGGTTGGAGACCGTAGAACGGTGCGATCCACCAGGCTCGCATAGACATCCAGAAAAGTGTTGATATCGACCGACGGGAACTCGACGACATTGGTCGCCTCTTCCGGTGATTCTGCATAACCGGCGCGGGCTGAAAAGCCAGGTGCAATCGGCGTGGCGTTTGGGGCCGGAATCGACGGTTGCCCAAAAGGCGGGACTCCGGGTCTGAAACGTCTTGTGCCCGGAGGGGGCGTCGTTGGCGCTGCCAATGCGGGGGCGACGGTTGGCGCAGGAACCATTACGGGAGGAACAGTATTGCTGCTGGCTGCCATGGCCGCGTTATTGCCGGAATTTGCAGTCGCGGGGACGGCCGGAGCGACCGAACCAGAGCCGTCGGCCGGGGCGGCAGCGGGGGAGGCGGGCGTTGCGTCGGGCGTGGCCGTTCCCACATTGCTGGCGCCGGTGGGAGATTCCCCACGGACCATGCGCCGAAGGATGGCATCGCGCAACGCGGTGTCGGAGGCGTCTCCATCATTGGTGCCTGGCGTCTGGGCCATGAGGCCAAGACACGTGGAGAGCAGAATCAGCAGAGTCGTTTTCACGGTGATTTAGTGTTGTGTAAGTCCCGATTTGTTGGTGGGGGTCAGGGAATTGGCAGTACGCGATGCCGGGCCGGCTCCAGGGGCTCCCGGTGCTGTGCCGGCCGCGGTCCGGGCCGGCGTCGCGGATGATGAGTTTCTGAAGTAGCTCTCCTCAATCGTAAGATCGGCGTGCAACTGGTATCGGTTCAGGTCCAGGGGGCGCAAACTCATGGATTCCACGCGCATTGACGAACCGCTCGAACCCAGGCTGTATAAATAATCCACCAGGTTCCTTTCCCCCGTCAGCACCTGGATGGTTTCGCGCTGCTCAATGGTAAAAT
>DATMLG010000192.1:0-6085 GCA_035570675.1 Verrucomicrobiia bacterium
CCTTGACGAGGTTCAACTGGTTCGTGCCCTGCTGGATGCTGATGGCCGCGACGTCGTTGATGGGAAAATTGTCGCCGAGCAGTTTGCCGCCCTGGTCGCCCGCGCCGGTGTCGGTGGCGGCGTTGCGGTGGTTCTGGACCAGCAATCCCGCGCCGCCCAGGACAACCAGTAGAACGACAAGAATGACGAGTTGTTTGCGATTCATTTTGCCGAAGTGCGTTTCCGTTTAAGACCGGCCAGGCCGAGACCCGAAATGGTGACAAGCAGCGGCATGCCGATGATGTTGCCCCATTCGACCCAGTTTTTGGTCGCATCAATGTCGTGCTTGAGCTTCTTGCGTTCCTGTTTCAAAGCCTGGTTGGTTTCCGCCTCCTTCTTGCGGAGTTTTTCGATTTCCGCCTGTTGTTCCGGCGAGAGGATGAACCGCTGCTGGCCCTGGTCCTTGTTTTTCTGCAATTCGGCCAGCTTCTCGCGCGTGTCCTGCAGGCTCTGCTCGTACTCGTTGATCTTGCCCTGGTAAATCTCCTCGGCCTTTGCATTCATCGCCTCGATGCGGGTGAAGGGATGGCTGGTGGTCGCACGGCTGCGCACGCTGATCAAATCGGTGTCGCCGGCCAGATTGTCCACGATGCTTTGCGCGAGGTTCAAGTTGCCGTTGCGGGGCTGACTGATGACGCCGAAGGGTGTTTGAACCTGCTGAAGCGAGAATTCATTGGCAAACATGTCGGAACTGCCCACGAGCACGACGGCGGTGTCCTGCGCGCCCTCCTTGAGCGACGGCGGGGCGGCGGGCGGCTGATTGGTGCCGTCGGCAGGGTCCTGCGGCTTGCCGTTGGGGAAGGCGGTCTTGAATTTGCCCGTGAGGCGGACAGCCATCGCGTAGGAGGTGCCGGACGGCTTGAAATCCTTCATCACATTGTCTCCGGAGATGGCGGCCATCAACGCTTCCACGAGTTGCGATTCGGTGCTGGAATGCAACAGCACGGTTTCCTTGAGGCCGGCCGCAGGCGTGCCGGTGAACGCGCCGCTGAACGGGACCCAGAGATCGCCGGCTTCGCTGGTGACGACGTCGTCCTTGTTCAAGCCGTCGTCGGCGAGCTCGATCCAGCACGGATTATCGCCACTGCCGAGGCGCACCTGGCGGTTCATGAATTTGAGGTCGCCGACGGCCTTGCTCGTGTCAAATTCAAGCCCCCAGGCCTTGACGAGCTTGTCCAGCGAAGAGCCGCCGCCCGGCATCTGGCCGCCCATCATGGAGCTCTGGCTGTTCTTGTCGAGCAACGACACCGGATCCAGGAAGGCCACGAGCTTGCCGCCGCGCAGCACAAACTGGTCGATGGCGAACTGGGCCTTGTCGGTGATTTCCTTGGGACGAATCACGAGCAGCACCTTGATGTCGTCGTCAATCCTGTCCGTGGTCATCTCGACCTGCCGGACTTCAAAGTCATTCTTCAGTTCGCTGACCAACGCCCATGGTTCCTGTGCGTGCTGGCCCATCTGTTCCATCATCGGATTGGAAGGCGTACCGAACACGGACACTCCGCTCATGATGCCAATGACGGGTTTTTCCGGCGTCACGACGCGAGAGATGGCGCGCGAGAGATCGTACTCGAGCAGGCGTTCGCGGTCGGGATCGAAGAATGAAATTACTTCGTTCGCGTCAAGCAGGCTGATGGAGGCGCCGAGATAAAAACTTTCGTCGGCGGAAATCGGCTTGCCCTCGACGCCATTCAAGCGCGCGGCGTCCTCGGCGTCGGAATCCGGCTGGGGGTCGAACTGTTCCACGATGAGTTTCCCGCCGGAGGCTTCCCGGTATTCGGAAAGCATGTCCTGGACGCGCTGGGCGTAGGTCTTGAGAAAAAGGGCGTTGGCGGGAAGCTCGGCATGGGAGCTGTAAAAAAAGCGGATCTTCACCGGGGTCTTGATTTTCGCAAGGATGGCGCGGGTGCCATCGGACAGGGTGTAGGCCTTTTCCTTGGTGAGATCGATCCGGTGCTTGAAGACGCCGGTGATGACATTGACCGCGACCAGGATTAGCAGCAACACCACGACACCGGCCACCGAGTAGAGAAAACTTTCAAACGCGTTTTTCTTCATGGCAAATAATGTTTAGCCCGCCCGATGGCCGCGGATGATCACGCCGGTGGTGAACAACGAGAACACAATCAGCGAGGCGAAGAAGATCAGGTCGCGCGAATCAATCACGCCGCGCTGCATCCAGTCGAAGTGCGTCATCACGCTGAAGGAGGCGATGCCCTCGACCCAGTGTTGATTCAGGCCGACGACGTTCGAGAGGAATTCCGTGACGGGCGGATAACCGGCGAGGATCAGCACGAAACAGATGACGACCGAGACGATGAAGCTGATGACCTGGTTGCGGGTCATGGCGGAGGTCATGCAGGTGACGGCGAGATAAGCGCCGGCCAGCAGAAAACTGCCGAAGTAGCTGGCCACGATGACGCCATTGTCGGGGCTGCCGAGATAATTGACGGTGAACACGATGGGGAAGGTCAGCAGCAGGGCGATGCCCAGAAACAGCCAGGACGCGAGAAATTTGCCGACAATCGCCTGCCACGTCGTGATGGGCATCGTGAGCAACAGTTCCATGGTGCCGGAGCGGCGTTCCTCGGACCACAGTCGCATGCCGACCGCCGGGACGAGGAACAAATAAAGCCACGGATGATAGACGAAGAATGCGGTCAACGATGCATCGTTGCGTTCAAAAAATCCGCCGAGCATGAAGGTGAAGAATCCCGTCAACAGCAGAAAAATGACGATGAAGACATATGCGACCGGCGAGGCGAAGTAGCCCATCAACTCGCGCTTGGCGATGGTCCGGATGTTGGCCCAGGCATTCATTTCGTTTCCTCCTTTGCGGTGTCGGGCATGGTGATACTGCGGAAAAAGTCGTCGAGACGGCCCTCCTCCGTGTGAAGTTCGAGAACGCGCCAGTCGCGCGCGGCATCGGCCACATTTTGCGCGAGAGCGCCGTTGGCGCCGGGCTTGGGAAATACCTTCACCAACACGCCCGCGGCTTCCTCCTTGATGATGACAGTTTTTCGCACGTTCGGAACCTGCGCCAACCGCTGGCTGACGGCCGAACCATTGGCACCACTCACGCGCAGGCTGACCGCCCCGGCGGCGTCAGATTTTTCGCGGAGCTGTTGCGGCGTGCCGTTGGCGACAATCTTGCCGCGATCAATGATGATGGCGCGCGAGCACACGGCGTCCACTTCCTCCAGGATGTGGGTGGAAAAGACGATGGCCTTTTTTTCGCCCATCTTGCGAATGAGCGTGCGGACTTCGTGCTTCTGGTTGGGGTCGAGGCCGTCGGTCGGTTCGTCAAGAATCAGCACGTCGGGATCGTGAATGACGGATTGCGCAAAGCAGGTGCGATGGCGGTAGCCCTTGGAAAGAGTGTCCACGCTCTGATGCAGGACGCCTTCCAGGAAACACATTTCCACCGCGCGGCCGACGGCGGTTTTTTTGGCGTCGCCGCGAAGGCCGCGAATTTCCGCCGCGAAGGACAGGAAGCCATGGACGGTCATGTCCGTGTAGGCGGGGGCGTTTTCGGGAAGATAGCCGATGAGGCGCTTGGCGGGGATGGGATGGTCCACGATGTCGAATCCGCCCACGCTGACGGAGCCGCCGGAGGGCGGAATGAAACCGGTGATCATCCGCATGGTGGTGGATTTGCCGGCGCCGTTGGGCCCGAGGAAACCGAGCACCTCGCCGCGCTCGACGGAAAATGAAATGTCGTCCACCGCGCGTTTCGCGCCGAAGACTTTCGACAGATTTTGAACCTTAATCATTTCTGGTTGCTCCGTTTTTTAATCCGGGTGAATAGTGCAAATAACCAGTCCCGGTTCAAATGTAAACTGGTTTTTTGCGAAACATTACATCGGTGTAATGTGCGGCGGTCTTTCTCATATTAAAGCATCTGGCATTTTGACAATTCCCGGAAAAGATGTTCAAAAAAATTCGCGCGACCGGCGGCGAAAAGAAAAGCGGGAAGCACACCTTCGCGCGCTTCCCGTTGAAAACGAAAGCCAAAGACTAGAAACCATCTCATAAATGCCCGCAGCGGCGTAAACCGGATAAGAATGAAGACCAAGCAGGGCAGGCCTGTGGAAAAGAAAATACTTCCGAGCGGTGGATCTTTTGCCCGCCCGCGTCGTTGTTCGTCGGTCACAGCCCCACTTCGGGGATGCTCCCTCCTCACGCCTTGCGGGCGGTCAAAATCTCTCACCGCGCCATCTGCTCCCATTTGTGAGATGGCTTCTAGAAACTAAAGGTCACCGTGGCCAAAATGGAATGGGAAAAGGTCGCGCCGGTGGGAGTATAAAGGTTTGGGCTGTCGGCAAACCAGGTGTGCGCGGTGGTTCCCAGAAAACGGTAGCCGACGCCCACTTCCGTGAAGCGGTTGAGCGCGCAGCGCACGCCCGCCAGGGCCTGATAGGCCGGTGTGATATCGGTGTCGCTTGCGTAAAAGCCGCGCCGCCAGGCTTCGATCGTGGTGATGGCACCGCCGAAGCCGGCGCCAACATAGGGAGTAAGGCCGCCGGGAAGCGGGGCCTTGAAGATCAAATTGGCCATCAACGGAACCTGGTAAATGTCCGCGTTGTTTCCCGCGAATAACAGGGCCTGACTCCCGCTGGTATTGATGCCGCTTTCAGACGCGCCGGTCTGGAACTCCACGGCCAGGGCGTCAGTGATGTCAAAGCCCAGGCTGAGATTTCCACCGATGCCCGGGTCGAAGCCAACTTTTTGCCCCGCGTTCCTAATGCTCAGGTCCTGTTGCAAAACACCGCCGAGGTCGGCATTGAAGTAAATATCCCCGGCCTGGCCCGGCTGTGGTCCGGTATATCCGGGCCAGATGTAAACCCGCGTGGTGGTCACATAAGGATTGGGGGTGGGCTGGTTTTGCGCGTTCGCGCCGACGGCAGCCAGCGCAACGGCACAGACGCCAGTTAACAGACAATTAGTGCGTTTCATGATTTGATTCCTTCGCTGTTTCCAACAAACAATTAGATGACTTCTTACCCTAACATAGACGTATACGTACTTCCGTTATTCAAAGAATATTAATCGGGAACGAGAAGAATGCAAAGGGGTGCGAGGAGGAAAGTTTCAAACCCAAAAAAACGACCCGACCATTATTGCGGGCCCGCACCGGCCGCCCCGGTTCCGTCCATGGCCTTGATCTTCCAACTTCCGGGGCGGATGGTGATGGTGACGGATTGCGTATCCCCGGTGTAAAACACGGGAACATTTCTTTGCGCGAGCCGGTCCCTGAGTTCCTGTGAAGCGTGGTGTCGGGCGGAAAAGTCCGAATCCGCAATTATAACAGCACGCGGCTGGACGAAGTCGAGGAAGGTATCCCCGAGCGGTTCGCCATCCTCGGGCACGCCGGCCACGACGATATCGGCGCGCAGATTGTTGGTGTCACCGTTCAGGAGCGCGTTCTGACCGGCGTGGCTAAGATCGGGGAGAAGCAGGACGCGCGTGCCGTTGATTTCGGCGCGCAGGAGCATCGGTTTGTCTTCGGCTTTCACCAGTCCCGCGCCCTCCGGAAAAAACGCGGTGAACGGACCGAGTTGATCGCCGGGGTGGACCCGCGGCCGGAAGGCTGAGTTGGTCTTTGCGGCGGCGAGAAATTTATTATAATCGGACGAGAGGTAATGAATGGACGGGACGTAAATGTTCCGGGGCCGGAACAGGTCGGAGGCAAGTTGCGCGCCCTCGGTGAAATCGGCCTCACCTTGAGTGAGGAGAAAATTCGGAAGCCGGTTCACGCCCTGCGCGCGAAGGTAGGGTTTGAGCAAGGCGTCCACTGAGGATATGTCGCCGCAATCGACGAGCCAGCCGTTGCCCCGCCCGGGCCCGCGCAAGTAAACGGCCTGACCGCCATCCTCGGGCAGGACGGTCAGGCGAGTGGCGGGCCGTTCCCAAAGCCAGTGCGCGGACCAGATCAAACAGAGCGCAATGACCGCGCCCATTTTCCATTGGCGCCGGCGGCCCCGGAACAACCAGCCCGTGAGCGCCGCCAGCAGGATGAAATAATAGACGCCGATGGTGAACAAGG
>DATMLG010000193.1:0-4550 GCA_035570675.1 Verrucomicrobiia bacterium
TGCCGGCCGCCGCGTTTGTCCCCGCCGATGCCGTAAAATTCCAGCGCTGGCGTCTCGACGGCCAGAAGGTCTGGGACGGCCTGCGAAAAATCGTCGGCGACATATCCCCCCAGGGTATCGGCGGCCTGGACTTCGCACTCGGCTCCGCCGAAGCCAAGGCCAAGGAAAAGCACCCCGATTTTGACCTCAAGAAAAACCTGTTCGGCAATCTGGGCGATGATTTCATCACCTACCAAAAGCCGGCCAAAGGCGGGACCCTGGCCGAACTTGCCTCGCCGCCCACGATCTATCTGTTTGGTTCGCCGCACCCGGAACAACTTGCGGGCGCGTTGAATGCATTGCTGGTGCTGGTCGGACAGGAATCCGCCCCCACTTCGCGCGATTTTCTCGGGCGAAAAATCTATTCCATGCCGATTCCATCGCCCGGCATGTCCACACCCTCAACCAACCAATTGAGTTATGTTTCCAGCGGAGGCTATCTGGCAATTACGACCGACACCGCCATGATCGAGGAATTTGTCCGCAGCGGCGACAGCCAGGCCAAATCCTTGCGCGATGTTCCCGGTCTGGACGCCGCCGCCGAGAAAGTCTCCGGGCCCGGCACAAGCCTGTTCGGCTATTCCAATGACAGTGAAACCGTGCGCCTCCTGCTCAGCATCCTGAAGAAGAACTCCGCGGATGGCGGTCTGGGCACTCTCGCTCCTCTGGCCATGGCCATGGGCATGGACGGTTCCACCATCAAGGATTGGGTCGACCCCTCGCTCCTCCCCGATTTCAACCAAATCTCCAAATACTTTTCCTTCAGCGTTTACGCCGGCAGCACGACTCCGGACGGTCTTTCCTTCAAGGCCTTCGTGCCCATGCCTCCGCAAATGAAGCAATAAATTGCGAGTTGCCTCAACCGCGCGAGTTCAGGGCAACTCCTACTCCTGCGGGTAAACCAGAATCCGGTCGTGCACCACGATCACCAGGTCGTTCTTGCCGTCGCCCGTCACGTCTGTCACCAGCGCTTCACGCGGTTCCGGAAGATCGCTGCGCCGGCTGCGAAAACTCCGCTCCTCAAACACCTGCCAGCGCGTCGCGGGAACCAGCTTGCGATTGGCGTCAAAAATTACCAGATCCAGGTAATTCTTCGCCGTCTCCATGAAAACCAGGTCCTTGCGTCCGTCGTTGTTCAGATCGCCGGTGACGACGTCATTCAAATGCCCGTCCTTGATGGGCGTCTCATAGCTGTCCAATTTCGTGAAATCCCAGACGTCTCCCCCCAGCGGCAGCCAGGCCACCGCCTGCTTGCCCATGAATGCCACGCTGTTCGGGGTGCTCCCGCCCAGGGCCAGCGGTCGTATGCTGTCGAACTCCGTGTAGGGAAGCGGAATGTTGTGCACCACCTGCCACGCGCCGGCGCTGTCGCGCTCGCATAACGTCAGCTCCTTCAGCTCGGCGTCGAGCAGAAACAGCGAATTGACCGCGTTCGTCCCGTTGGGCAGCGCCGCGGCGCCCACCAGCCGCGAATTGCTGCCGGCGCCGTTGATCTGCTCCTTCACGCTGAACACCCATTCGCCCTGATTGGTGGAATTTTGCGCCGGCGCCTCCTGCTTCAACACCACCGCGCGCACAAAATTTTTCTGCGCCAGCAGCAGCTCCGGCTTGCCGTCGCCGTCCACGTCCAGCGAACTCAGCCAGGGTTCCTCCACGCTTCCACCCGGCGGCGCGATGTCCTCCTCGTCAAAATCCTTGCCCGGCACCTGCAGCAGCACCTTGATTTTTTCATACGGAATCAGCACCACCAGGTCCATCAACCCGTCCTGGTTCACATCATGAAAGGTCATCAGGCTGGGATTGGATTTGAAATTATCGTTCAGCTTCTGCGTGCGGCCCTTGCCATCCGACGTCCGCGTCACCAGCGTCCGTTTGCCGTCCTGGTCCTCGATCACCGCCAGCGTGGTTTTGCCGTTCGGTTGCAGCCGTCCGATCGCCATGGCCAGCGGCTTGCCCTCCAGCGGTATCAGGGTGGGAAATGGCAGGCGTCCCTTTTCGTCCAGTTGTGTGACCCCAATCTGCCGCTCGTCGTCGCTCAGCAAAAAGATGCTGGGCTTGCCGTCGCCGTTCCAATCTCCCACGGCGATGTCGCTCACCCCCGTGAGGGTCGAGAATTCCTTCGGCACGTCCAGCGTTCCGTCCGGCTTTTGCAGGTAAATGGAGATCTGACCGCTTTCCGGCTCCGCCACCAGCAAGTCCGGCAATCCGTCGCCGTTCACATCGGCCCAAAGCATTCCCCGCCGGGTCCGCTCGCTCTTGTTCAACGGCAGCAGTTGAAATTGCCCCTGCTGGAATGTACCCGAAAGCTTCTCGGCCGCCTTCCGTGTAAACTCGGATATTTGCGCGCGGCCCGAGTTCTCGGCGATGGTCACAATCTGCGTCTTGTTGCTCACCAGATTGTCCGCGCAAAACGAGCGGATTGGATCGGCGGAAAAATAGACTTCCGGCCCCAGCCGTCCCGCGTTGTTTTGCAATCGGAAACGGAAGGGCGTCGGACTCTCCCAGTTCACCAGCAGCAGGTCGCTCCGGCCGTCGCCGTCAATGTCCAGCACCTGTACCGCCTTCACGGATCCGGAATACGGCAGCTTCTCCGGTTCGCCGAACGTGTGGTCGGGCTTCTGGTAGAAAACATAAATCTGCGTGTCCCCCAGTAATACCAGGTCGTTGAGGCCGTCGCCGTTCAAATCGCCCGCTGCCAGCGCGTTCTGCGAGAGCTGGCCGTCGTCCACCGGCCAATGCTTCGGCGCGCTCCAGCCGTTCGTCCCCTGATTGTAGAGGACCACCAGTTCCTTCGGGTCGCCGCCGAAATATGCGATGTCCGGCTTGCCGTCCCCGTTCAAGTCCGCCACCACCAGGGATGAAATCCGTTTCTCGGACGATATGGTGTCAATCCGAAACCGCGCGTCGGGCGGCAGTTCGTTGATCTGGTGTTTCTGCTCCATTTTTACGTGTTGCGCGTTGTTGGTCTTGCCGGTCTGGTTGTAGAGCAAATCAATTTGCGAGCGCTCGTTGTTGACGATGATCAGATCATTGAGCCCGTCGCCGTCCAGGTCTGCCGCGTGCAAAAGCGAGATGTCATTGTCGATTGGAAAGATTTCCGGCCCCGTGAAGCCGAAACGGTTGGTGGCGTCCTCGGCGCGGCACATTGAAATCAGGAAAGCCGCCACGCCCAGCCAAATGCCGCTGCGGACCATCATTTTGGGGGAAATTATCTTATGCATGAACGCTGTTTAGTTGGTGGCAACCTGCCAGCCCGCGGCCTGCTTGGCCAGCTTTTATTCGCCAATCACGTGCCCGGCCACACTTCGTGCGTGCGGATGCCGGCGGTGTTCCCAGACATAAATCCCCTGCCAGGTGCCCAGCGCCAGGCGGTGGGCCGCAACGGGAATGCTCAAGTTGACCGCCGTCAACGCCGCGCGAATATGCGCCGGCATGTCGTCAGCGCCTTCAATCGTGTGCTCGAACAGCGGGTCGCCGTCCGGAACCAGCCTTGCAAAAAAACGCTCAAAATCGCCCCTCACGTCCGGATCCGCGTTCTCCTGGATTAAAAGGGATGCGGAAGTATGCTTCAGGTGCAGGGTCAGCAAACCATCACGGATCCCGGTTTCTTTCACCCACGCGGCCACCGGCGCGGTCATCTCATAAAAACCGCGCCCGCGCGTGCTGACGGTGAATTCACGATTTGCCTGGCGCAACATTTTATCAGTGGTCAATTCCGGAAGCCGCATTCGTGCCACGAACCCTGAATTCCGCCGGCGTATTTATGGCGTGCTGCTGGCGGTGTTGTTTTGCCCGATGAGTTTTTCAATGGCCGGATTGTGCGGATGACCGGCCGCCAGCGCCTTCTCATAATGCCAACGCGCCAGCTCGACCAGCGGCGGCTGCTGTGTGATATATACAAACGCGAGGTTCGCATGCGCGTCCGCGCAGCCCGGATCAATCTGCACCGCCTTGCGCAGGGCCGCCTCCGCCGGAACGCGCAGTCCCTTGTTGCTGAGCGCGACGCCGAGATTGTTTTGAATCTCCGCATCTTCCGGGTCGATTTGGGCCGCCCGGCTCAACGCATCCAACGCCTCGTCATCCTTGCCCTGCGCCAGTCGCAGCCGCCCCAGCACAAACAGGCTGTATTCATTGTCCGGCTCAACCGCCAGCGCCGCCTGGATATTTTTCTCCGCGTCCGCGTCGTGGCCCTGGTTCACCTCGATGATTGCCAGTTCGGCCAGCACGGCGGGATTGTTCGGGTTTGAATTTTTTATCTGCTGGAATTTCTCCTCCGCAGCCGCGTAATCCTGATTGGCGACGTCCCGTTTCGCGTCAGCCAGGATGGCGATGGCTTCCGGGGACAATTCCTTGACCGATCTCCGGCCCGAATGATGCGCCGATGCCACCAGCATCGTTCCCTGGGACTGGCTCAGCATGGCCAGTTCCTCGGGCGTGTAGGGGACGGGCTTGGCCTCCAGGATGTCAATGCGCGCCCGCAATGCGTCCAGTTGCTTGCTCGTTTCCTCCAG
>DATMLG010000194.1:0-5502 GCA_035570675.1 Verrucomicrobiia bacterium
GATGATCAAACATCCCGTCGTCCAGTTTCACACAAAATCGCGCCTCGCCAATCGCGGTAAACGGATACTCGGGCTGATGCGTAAAAATGGAATAGGTGTAAACGCCGGATTCACCGCGGCCCAACGTGTACCGGATTTCAATGTCGCATGCCGCGCTTCCGCCCGGCCCGGCACCGAGCGGCGTTCCCTGGTAAAAACCCTTCACCGAGATTTCGGCGCGTTCGCCGCCGTTCGTCGCCGGGTTGATGGTCACGGAATTGACAATGTCCCCACCGCGCGCCGGTGTGTGCGACCAGTAACCGTCCGGGTGATCCGTCGCCAGCAACTCCCGCCCCTGATACTTGAGCGACTCCAAATCGCCGGAGCGCTTGGCAATCCGCGCCGTGACAATGCCGTTGTCCAGCGTGTAATCGCGCGGGCTTTCCGACAGCGTCACCATTGGCGCGCTGTCCGCAGCCCGCGCCAGGCCGGTGCCCAAACACACTGTGACGATGATTATTGCGATGATTTGCGTTTTCATTCGACCATCATGTCCACGCCACAAACTTGCACCTCTTTGTCGGAAAAGGAATTACAAAAATCGCCTCATCCGTTCGGATCACCTTGGGTGAACACCCCATATCCGGCCAACCCGGCCCCGGATAAAGTGGTGAATATGCGCCTTGATGGGCAGGTGTTAAAAACAAATCAATTATTTATGATACACGGCAACGATTGGATTGACTTCAAATCGTCCGACACTAGTCTTACGTCCATCTCCTGCATTTAGCGTCGTCTTTCACGGCCTCAACGAGAAAATGAAATTTGCAATTGCCCGGGTGTCCCTGTTCGTGCTGCTGCTGGCGCTGGTTGGCGCTCCGCGCGCGAACGCGAACAACGCGGGGGCGGTGGTGCTGGTCAATTCCCAGAGCGCGGCATATCTCGATTATGTCCATTTTCTCCAGCCCTATCTCGGTAATTTTGGGGTGCCTTATGCCGTGCTGGACATCGCCTCAAACACGGTGAGTTCAAATCTGACGAACTACGCGTTGATCATCATCGGCCATGCACAACTGGATACGAACCACGTTTATCTGAGCGCCGGCGCGCAGAGCAACATTGCCTGGGCCGTGTCCAACGGCACCGGTTTGGTGAGTTTTGACAACGTGCTCTCTTCGAACAACGCGCCGATGTATCAGTTCGAGCAGAGCATTTTCGGGCTGGGTTACACGAATCCGGTCACCGGAGGCTCGGTGGTGTTTCCGCCCACGGAACCCTCGTCGTTGATGCACTACATCACCTCGCTGCACGTGCCCAATGAATCACTGAGGTTGAGCAACGCCTACAACACGGAGGTGATGACTGTGGCCGGGCTGACGCTTCCTTCGAATGCAACCGCCGTGGCGACCTGTGGCGGCGCGCCGTTCGTCGTCATCAGCCAGTATGGCCAGGGCCGCGCGGTGCAATGGACCAGTTATGACTGGATGTCGAGCACCATCCAGGGGCCGGTCAACGGTTTGGACGATCTGGTCTGGCGCGGCTTCGTGTGGGCCGCCCGCAAGCCCTTTGTCATGCGCGGGCTCCCCCACCTGGCCACGATGCGCGTCGATGATGTCAGCGGCGACAATGCCACCGGCACGAATGTTCCCATTCCCTTTTGGTGGGTGCATTCCCTGACCAACGCCGGTTTCAAGCCGTTTCTGGCCTTGTTCATTGACGACATCACCTCCGCAGCGCAAAACAACCCCGGGGACGGACGGCTCACGGACCTTTCCAACATGGTGTCCAGTGGCAGCGTGACCGCCTCGATTCATTCCTTCTCCGCAAACTTGACCAACTTCTTTTACTTCAACCATGCCACCGAAACACAATGGTCGGACAGCGTCATGTCCAATAATTACGTCCGCGCGAATCAGTTCTTCCAGACGGCCGGATTCTCGTCGTCCAAAGTGGTCGTCGCGCATTATTCCGAAGTTGGAACAAACGCCTTCAACGGATTAACCAACCTGGGCGTCCAGTTCTTCCTGCTCAACGTGGTTCCCGGCACGGTGGAATACAACAACTACCCCGGCGCGCCGTGGCTCCCGGGCGCTCCATATCGCCTGTACGAAACCCCGCAGCCCGCATATTTGAACATGCCAATGGCCTACGCGGACTGGCTGGCCGTGCCAAACCATCCCGAATTGAATGGAAAGTTTTTTAACTGTTACACGGAGATTCGCAACGTGGACGCCGCCGGCGAATGGGCGCCCACCAACGGCGACATCCCGGGCAGCATTGCGCGGGGGGTGGCCATGATGAAACGCGGTTTTGACAGCATGACGCTGGGAAACATCTTCACGCACGAGTTCTACATCGACCCGACCGACGGACCGGCTTACGGCGACATGACCACCAACAACTGGACGTCAATCCTGCAAGGCATCACCAACGGGCTGGCCTCCTATAATCCCATTTACGTCACGTTGGACTACGGCTGCCAGTATGTGCGCGCCACCCGCACGTCGCAAATCACCTCGGGCGATTATGATCCGGTCACCGGCCGGATCAGCGCGGCGTTTTCGGGCAACACCGACCTGCCCATCACCGCTTATTATTACACCGGGGCGAACAGCTCGATTACAAGCACCGCAGCGACCGTGCCGGTGTTTGGCGGATCGACCAATGTCACGCTGGGGTCGTTCTCGGTGCCGGTGCAGATTTCGATCCCGCTCCAGCAGAACGGCAAAATCGTTTTCACCGTGACGGGGCCGTACGGTGCCCGTTACAGCATTGACGGATCGACAAATTCCGGGACCTGGCTGCCGCTGCAAACTGTCACCTTGAGCAACGGAACGGCCCAGGTGAGCGAGCCGATCACCGCAACCCATCAACTGTTCCGGGCACGGCTGCTGCCGTAGGGTCGTGTAATAAATTGTCTGTTACTCCCAGGAGTTCCGCCGGCGGTCCTGATTAACCGTGCGGACATTTCTTGCATATTTCATTGCGGATTCTGCACCTCCGCCGTTTCGTCTTTACAAACTTACCGTCCTCGGGAAGTTTATAAGCCATTCTGATGAGTGGCCTCGGGATGAACCGTCGTCCAATCAGAGCAATTAAAATTATATGGCTGAATTGTCTGGCAATCTTCTCGTGGCTCAATCCGGCGGCCCCACCGCGGTCATCAACGCCAGCGTCGCGGGCGTCGTGCAGGAAGCGGGCAAATATGAGTGCATCGAGGGAATTTACGGCGGTCTCAACGGCATCCTCGGCATGTTGAACGAGGAGCTCATCGACATCTCCGAGGAAAAGGCCCGCACCATCGAGGGCCTCAAGCACACCCCGGCCGCCGCGCTGGGCACGTGCCGTTACAAGCTCGATTTCAAGAAAAAGCCCGAACAGGCCGCGCGCGACATGGACCGCCTCTTTGAGGTCTTCAAGGCGCACAACATCCGTTATTTTCTTTACATTGGAGGCAACGATTCCCAGGACACCGCCCACAAAATCCACGAACAGGCCATCCAGCGCGGTTACGAAATGCGCGTCATCGGCGTCCCCAAGACCATTGATAACGACCTCCCGCACACCGACCACTGCCCCGGCTACGGTTCCGCCGTCAAATACAGCGGCGCCACCGTCATGGAGGTCGCCGCCGATGTGAAGAGCATGGCCACGGACGACGGCGCGTGCTGCCTGATTGAAGTCATGGGCCGGTCGGCGGGCTGGATTGCCGCGGGCACCGTGCTGGCCAAGCGGGCGCCCGGTGACGCCCCGCACATCATCCTCCTGCCGGAAATCCGGCTGGACGAAACCGCCTTCCTTGAACGCGTGAAGGAAACGGTCGCGGAACACAAATATTGCGTGGTCGTCGTCGGTGAAGGCGTGAAAAACACGGCCGGTGAGGAAATCGCCGCAGACAAATCCCGCGTGGACGCCTTCGGCCATCCGGTGCTTTCCGGGGCGGCCGACCATCTCGCGGAATTGGTGCAGGCGAAACTGAATACCAAGACGCGCACGGTGAAACTCGGTTACGCCCAGCGCGCCGCCGAGCATTACGCGAGCGCGACGGATTCTCTTGAAGCCGCCGCGTGCGGCGAGGCGGCCGTCCGCGCGGCGATTGCCGGCCAGAGCGGCCAGATGGTCAAAATCGTCCGCACCCAGAGCAATCCTTACAAATGGACCACCGCCCTGCAGCCGTTGCAGGACATCGCCAACGTGGAAAATCTCGTCCCGCGCGACTGGATCAGCGCCGACGGTTTCCTGCCGAACGAAAAATTCATTGAATACGCCCGCCCGCTCATTGAAGGCGAAGTCAAGGTCCCCACCGAGGGCGGGCTGCCGAAATTCGTCGTGCTGGAAAAGGTGCGGTTGGAAAAGGTGCTGCCGGTGAGAACTTCCGACACCGCTTTTGCGCGGCGTGTCTGAACTCCGCGCGGGAAAGCGCCGGAAGATTGACCCGCCCCTGGATGCCGCGCAAAGTCTTGCGCCCGGTTCACACTCCGCGCTCGACATCCCGCCGCGCCTGCGGTTTACTTCGCGGGATTTTCGACCAGCATGAATCGCGAACAGTTGACCAAAGCCAAGTCGCTCGGTTTCTCCGACCGGCAGATCGCCCATCTCACCGGCTCGACCGAGGATGAAATCCGCGCCCTCCGCAAGGAGCTCGGCCTCGTGCCCAGCTACCGTCTCGTGGACACCTGCGCCGCGGAGTTCGAGGCCTACACGCCGTATTATTATTCGACCTACGACCGCGGCGACGACGAAATCCGCGTCACACCCAAGCGCAAGGTGATGATTCTCGGCGGCGGCCCGAACCGCATCGGCCAGGGCATCGAATTTGATTACTGCTGCGTCCATGCGGCGTTCGCGCTCAAGGAAGACGGCTTTGAGACGATCATGGTCAACTCGAATCCTGAGACCGTCTCCACCGACTACGACACGAGCGACAAATTGTTTTTCGAGCCATTGACGCTCGAGGACGTGCTGCACATTTATGAGCGGGAAAAATGCTGGGGCGCCATCGCGCAATTCGGCGGACAGACGCCGTTGAACCTCGCGCTCGGTTTGCAGAAGAACGGCGTCAACATCATCGGCACCTCGCCGCAGAGCATCGAGATCGCCGAGGACCGCAAGCTCTTCGCGGCGATGCTGACGAAGCTCAAGATTCCCCAGCCGCCGAACGGCCTGGCCACCAATGAAGCGGAGGCGCTCGACGCCGCGCACAAGCTGGGTTACCCGGTGCTGGTGCGGCCCTCCTTCGTGCTTGGCGGGCGCGCGATGCAAATTGTTTATTCCGACACCGAGCTGGCGCATTACATGCGCTTCGCCGTGGAGGCCTCGCCCGAACGCCCGGTGCTCGTGGACAAATTTCTTGAGGACGCCACCGAGGTGGACGTGGATTGCATAGCGGACGTGGGCCATTTTCCCGACGGCCAGGGCACGATTGTCATCGGCGGAATCCTGGAGCACATAGAATACGCCGGCGTGCATTCCGGAGACGCGGCGATGGTCCTGCCGCCGCACACGCTCTCCCAGTCGGTCATG
>DATMLG010000195.1:0-5734 GCA_035570675.1 Verrucomicrobiia bacterium
AAAAAGATTTTTCGCCTTCTCAAAAAAACTCTTCGTCATCGGGCTGACGCGCTCGTCGCAAAGCTCCGCGAATTCCTGCAGCTTCGCCTTTTGCGCCGCGTTCAAATGCGACGGCACCTCCACCGTCACGCGCACGTGCAAGTCCCCCACGCCGTAGCCCTGGACATTTTTGATGCCCTTGCCCTTCAAGCGAAACGTCGTGCCCGGCTGCGTGCCCGCGGGAACTTTTATCTGCGCCTTGCCGCTCAAGGTCGGCACCTCAATCTCCGCCCCGAGCGTCGCCTGCACAAAACTCACCGGCACCTCGCAAAGCAGATCATCGCCTTCGCGCTGAAAAATATCGTGCGCCTTGACGTGCAACACCACATACAAGTCCCCCGCCGGTCCGCCGCGCACCCCTGCCTCGCCGTTGCCCGAGGAACGCAGCCGTGACCCGGTGTCCACGCCCGGCGGGATGCGGATGTTGATCTTCGACGCATGCTCGCGACGGCCCGAACCGTGGCACGTATGACACGGCTTATCAATCATGCGCCCCGCGCCTTCGCAGCGCGGACACGTCTGGGCAATGCTGAAAATGCCGCGCGAACTGATCACCTGGCCGCGCCCGCCGCAGGTGGTGCAGGTTTTGCTTTTGGAACCCGCCTCCGCGCCCGTGCCGTGGCAGATGTCGCACTTTTCCAGTTTGCTGACGGAGATTTCCTTCTCGCAACCGTTCGCCGCCTCTTCGAAGCCGATCTCCATGTCGTAGCGCAGATCTGAACCGCGCTGCGGCTGCGTGGGATCCTGCCGGCCGCCGCCGAACAACTCGTCAAAAATGCTCCCGCCCCCGCCGAACACCTCGCGGAAAATGTCCGCCGGATCGTGGAACCCTCCGCCGCGGCCGGCCCGTTGCCGCGGGTCAAACGCCGCGTGGCCGTACTGGTCGTACGCCGCGCGCTTCTGCGGATCGCTCAACGCCTCGTACGCCTCGCCCAGTTCCTTGAATTTTTCCTCCGCCTCCTTGTCCCCGGGATTTTTGTCCGGATGAAACTTGATGGCCAGCCGGCGGTAGGACTTCTTGATCTCCTCGGTCTCCACCGTGCGCTCCACGCACAGCACCTCGTAATAGTCTCGTTTCGCCATTGATTATTAATTGGCGGGTTTGCGGGCCACCACCACCGTCGCCGGCCGGATCAGCCGGTCGCGCAGCTTGTAACCCTTGCGCAACTGCTGCAGCACCTGGCCCTCCGGCACCTCCGCCGAGTCCTGCTGCGACACCGCCTCGTGCCAGTTCGGATCAAACTTCTTGCCCGCCGCGTCCAGTTCCTCGAGCCCGGCCTCCTGGAGAACGTTCCGCAACTGCTGATGAATCATCGCCACGCCCGTTTGCAGGGATGCCGACGCCTCGGCCGGCTGCGTGCCCGCGGCCGCCAGCGCCATGTCAAAATTGTCCAGCACCGTCACCAGCTTCTTGATCAGCGATTCGTTGGCGAATTTCGTCGCCTCCTCGCGTTCCCGCGCGGCGCGTTTCTTGTAATTGTCAAAATCCGCCGTTGTGCGGAGGACGCGCTCCCAGTTTTCATCCGCCTTGGCCGCGCGCGACTTCAGGTCGTCGAGCTGCTCCGGCGTCAAATTTTCCGGCGCCTCGCCCGGTTCCGTCCCGGCGTTGTCCGTGTCTGTCGTTGTTCTGATATCAGGCATTTTATGTTTGATGGCAGCGGACTTCTTCATCGCATATCCATATCCCGGCAGCATACACGAATTGGCGCCGCACGGCAATCCCGTTATGACCCGGCGTTTCCGCACCCCGCAATGGGTGCAGGCTGGTGGCGTGCGCTAGCTCCCTGCCGGGAAATCAACCACTTGCGCTTGAGCGTGTCTGCCAATTCCAAGGGGATTGAATCATTCAGCCCAACGGTTGGCCCGATTTGGTGGCGGTCCGCCAGGACAGAGGGCCTACCTTGGGTAAATTGTCCCAATCGGCACAACCCTGAAAGAGGTTGAACCCTCGGCGGCTCAACTTTCCCGGAAGCGACATAATCCGACTTTTTCCGATTTTTCCCGATGCACCGCCTTCGCGCCTGTTGCCAGTCCGGAAGGATCGGCTTCGCGTGAAACAATTTGTGTTTCAATTAAACCCCGTTTTCTTCCTAACCCACGAGAAACCAATCATGTATGGCTGAGAAATGGCATGAAAACTCATGCAATGTGGTGATAACCGGCGAAAACTCAATCACTTACAGAGACACCTTGTTTTCATATTGCAAACCATTAAACATCAATTGTTTGGGCACGCGCCACCGTTTTCTGACGTCTCGCTAAGTGAGAAATCAACGACTTACATCGATGAAATCACCTCACAAGTGAAATGGACTTGGTTCACGGGCTTGTGGGCGTGCCGCCCCAGCAAACGCCGAAGCCCCCGGCGCTTCTGCTGCTCACAGCTCACGGCTTACCGCTCACAGCTTCATAGATTGTCAAAGATCGCACTCTTGCGCCAATCGACGCAAAAATCCCAAATCGATTGGGTCTTTCCTCCTCTGCGCACCGCGCCGAAGCCTCGGCGAAGGCGGGCCATCCCTCAACTCACCCGCACTCAACTCTCAACCGTCGGGAAAGATTTTATCACAAATTCTCGCTCTGTCAAATCCTCGACAACCTTTTCGGCGGAAAACCAATTGTCACAGCGCCGAAAAGGGGATAAGGGGAGGGTGAAATTGGTTCGCCGGGCGCTTGCCGATGGGCGGTTGGACACGCGTCTCGCAATTTACGATAAACATGATCAACAATTTCTGCCAATAGCGAGATTAATATTTGTTCGTCATTAAATGCGTACCTTCCTGTTGGTTTTACAATCGGTTGCGCTTCTGTTTGCCGCAGGGGCAGCGGTCGCGAGCCTTTTGAAGTCGAAGGGCTTTGAGGAGATCGAAACCAGTTCCCCTATCATCGGAGCGCCATCAAAGGTAACAAGACGCCTCACGCGTGAAGCACGCATTGGCGTTTCGCTGGTCATAGGTGGATTAGTCGTTTCATTTGTGGCGCGACTCATCGAGCAATCCCTCGCGGATAAGATTAACTCCAAGAACCTGCAAAGTACTTCAAATCAACTGGCACTTCTTCAAGCCTCCGTCCAGGAGATTCGACATCTAGCCGGGCAAATCCGCACGATTGATGTGGAAATAAATGCCGAGCAATTCGCGACAAACGAGGAGTTTGCTTCGTTGCAACGTTATCTCGAGCATAGGGCAACATTGTACGAGGGTTCTTGGCCCAAGGACATGAGCGAAGAGACCACAGGCGGCACTAACGTTCATCTACGTGCCTTTATGGATCGCGAGAAACCAGACACGGCGGCATTCCAATATGGAGACGTGAAGCCGGAGATACCGGACCGCTACCTGGAGTGGTGGGATGGAGTGGACGAGAAGCCAAAAATCCATTTAAGACTTGTTTCCGACGGACATGCGACGGCATTGCTTTCAGAGCCCGACCTCACTGTTGCATATGGCCAGCTTCGAGCTGTTGCCTCGAAGGCGTTCCAATTAAGATTTTGCAATGACATCAAGGCACATCTTACCGATGGTACGTTCAAAATCGACCGCGAGGAGGAAACAATAAGAGGTCGGGCATACATGTGGGATTTTGATACAAACGGAAACGTTGCCTATTGGACTTTTTTCCAAGAGTTTCTTTGTGCGTATTCACCCGCTGTTCGTGAGGCACAGCTAATTTATGATATGAGATCGAAAGAAATATATCTCAATTATGACGTGCGATTGCCATCTGAGAATTGGGAGCGCCTCCGATCCACAATTTCTTTATCCGATCTGTCCGGATGTTCGATATTTCTTTTACTTCCAGATCTCAGTAATGTGAGGCCTTCAAATGCCACGGTCGATATGCAAATTTTGGTTGATGGGACGCGCTTGATTCCGCCTCGTCCATTCGCCATAGCCGGATTGCCGATGAGCTCTTCCGGCCCAGCAAACGTTGGGGTTCAAGTTACGGAAGATTTCTGGTCTCAGGTCCCAGTTTTGCCTATCTCTTCTGTTTATAAAACCGTTATTCCCGCTATAAAGAAGGAGTAAACCACTCCGACGAGCAAGTGTCAGTCCTCACTATTTACACTCGGGCATTTGCCCCGCCATGCCTTGCCTTCTTTGCGACTATTGCCAGTCCGGAAGGACCGTCTTTGCGCCCTTGCGTTAAAATCGGACGCCCAAATTCAGCGCGAAGTTGTCGTCATCCTTACGGCGACACCACCCGGTAATATCTTTGCTTGAGATTCGTCGTTGTGTCCGTGAACTGGAACACCCCGTTGGAAATTTCCGTCGCCGTTCCCAGCGAAAGCCAGCTCGCAAACGGATTTCCCACGTTCGTGGACCCGAACACCGTGTTCGTCGAACCGGCGATGTTGGTGAAACCAAGCTGAAAAGTTTTGTTCGGCAGCCTCGTCGCACTGGTGATGACGATGGCGCCGGGGCTGGCGCTGGTGAGGCTGAAGGTTTCCGCGGACGCATAAACGGCCAGGCCGTTGTAGCCGCCCGCGACCAGCACCCGGCCGTCATTCAGCCGGACGGCGGGAATTTGCGCGCGATTCGTCTGCATCGGCGAGGTCGTGCCCCAGATCCCGGTCGTGGGATTGTAGATCTCCGCGTTGGCTGACGCGCCGGAATTGTCCACCCCGCCGGCGATGAGCACCATGCCATTCGGCAGGAGGCTGGCAATGTGTTCAGCATGCAGGTGGACCATGTTGCCCGCGCTGGTCCATGTGCCGGTCACCGGATTATACAGCTCCGCCGAGCCCTGGATTTGATAATTGGAATCGAAACCGCCCGCGACCAGCACCTGGCCGTTGGGAAGCAAAGTCGCCGTGGCTCCCGTGCGCGGTGTGACCATGGGGCCGGTGTTGGTCCACGTGCCGTTCACCGGGTTGTAAACATAACCGGTGGGCAGAAAAGTCTGTTGATCGTCAACACCGTTGGCCACCAGCACAAGTCCATTGGTGAGCAGCGTGGCCGTAAGGCCCGTACGGTTGGTGGCCATCGGGGTGGTGGGAGTCCAGCTTTGCGTCGTGGGATTGTAAATTTCCGCGCCCGCGGTGGGGTCGCTGTTGGTATCGTCGCCCCCCACGGCCAGCGCCCTGCCGCTGGGCAGCAGCGTGATGGTTCCTCCATAGTGGGGATTGGACATTGGATTCACGGAAGACCATTGCGCAGTGGCCGGGTTGTAAACGTCCGCACTGATGAGGCCAACCCCGCCGCACGCGAGCACGTTGCCGTTGGTCAAGGTCACCACCAGTGGGCTAAGGCGGATGACCGGCGCGTTGGCCGTGGCCGACCACGATCCGGTGCCGGGATTGAACAGTTGCACCGTTTCCGTTTCGGAATTGGGGTTGCCGTTCGTGGAACCTTCGTAGGTGAACGCCATTCCATTCGTAAGCAGCACCAGATTCTCGCCGTAGAGCGGCTCGACCATGTTGCTGGTCAGGGTCCATGTTCCCGGGATGAACGGCGGCGGCGGCGGCGGGGGTGTGAAGACGATGTCGCCCACAAATCCGGCGTCACTTGGAGATGAACCGCTGCTGGTCGTTGCATTCCACATCAGGAAGTTTGTGCCGGCGGAAAGTTGAAACGTTTGCTGACTCCATCCGGTCTGGGCGGGAATGTCGTTTACGTAATCTCCGTTGGCATCGAATTCCAAATCAAACTCGTCAGCCTGGCCCAGCTTTTCCCAATAGAACGTCAGCGTGCCG
>DATMLG010000196.1:0-16741 GCA_035570675.1 Verrucomicrobiia bacterium
GCAAACGGATGGGCAATTGGAAGCTTGGCTGGTTTCTGTTGATCGCCGGCTGGGGCAGCGCGCTGTTGATTACCGCCATGGACCTCTATGGACTGCCGGACTCGCTCAAATCCGCTTGGCAAGTCATCACCGGCGGGTAAACATGGCCCCCTAGGTGGGACAACGTATGTATCAAACTATTCTGATGACCTTGGACGGCACTCCGACGGACCGGGCGATTGTGGAACACATCAAGCCGCTCGCGAAACTTGCCGGCAGCCGGATTGTATTGCTGCATGTGGCGGATGGCTGGGCGGCCCGGGCTTACGGCAAGGACGCCGTCAGTCCGGAGATCACCGAGGACACCGCCTATCTGCGGAAAATTCAGGCGGAGTTCAAGGCTTCAGGCGTGCCCGCCGAAGTCGAACTGGCCTACGGCGATCCCGTCAAGGAAATCGTCCGCTGGGTCGAGCAGAAAGGTTGCGACCTTGTGGCCATGAGCACCCATGGCCACCGGCTGCTCGGCGACATTTTTAAAGGCACCACCGCCAGCCGCGTGCAGCACAGCATCAGCGTCCCAGTGCTGCTTCTGCGCGCGAAGTGATGTTTATGCGCGGTTAACATTTTTTTCTGCAATTTTATTTGCCTCCCGCCCGGAGGCTGGTAAAGATTCGCAGCTTTCGTTCGGTCGCCGCGACAAAGTTTGTTTCGGCCCTACGACCACCAATCCAAAATCTACCTGACCTGAATGAACGCGCGACGCAGGCTG
The DNA here is from genome assembly GCA_035570675.1 of Verrucomicrobiia bacterium. Classification (GTDB taxonomy): domain Bacteria; phylum Verrucomicrobiota; class Verrucomicrobiia; order Limisphaerales; family Pedosphaeraceae; genus DATMLG01. The sequence goes on from DATMLG010000196.1 coordinate 749, forward strand.
AAGACGTTGGGAACCGGCGCCGCGCTGGCCTTTGCCGGGGCAAACTTGCTCCGGGCGGCAGATTCATCCACAAACCTTGTGGCGGCTTCTACAAACGATCAATCTGGCGGCATTCAGGCGCAGAACTGGAACTGGCACTTTCAGAACACGGACATTCTACAGGGCTATCCGCCCTTTCCGGCAAAATACACCAATCCCGGGCTGAACAGCCTGCCCTCGGGCGGTGAAGTTCGCGAAACTGTTTCGGTGGATTTGATGGCCGGCGTCCGGTTATGGCAGGGCGCGGAAGCGCACGTTGACGGATTGATGTGGCAGGGCTTCGGCCTCAACAACACGACGGGCCTGGAAGCTTTTCCCAGCGCGGAGGCCTATCGCATTGGCACAGACGTTCCCAACGGCATGATCGCGCGCCTGTTCATCCGCCAGACGATCGGCCTGGGGGGCGACCAGGAAGATGTTGAGGACGATCAACTGCACCTCGCCGGCAAGCAGGATGTTTCCCGGCTCACGTTCACGCTCGGGCGGATGAGCGCCGCGGATATTTTCGATCAAAACACCTACGCGAATGCCCCGCGCACGCAGTTCATGAACTGGGCGCTGGTGAACAACGAAGCGTGGGATTATGCGGCGGATGACGTTGGTTATACGACCGGACTGGCCGTGGAATTAAACCAGCCGAAATGGACATTGCGCTATGGTCTTTTCCAGGTGCCGAAAACCGCGAATAATTTGACCGGAGACGACGCTTTTCTCAAATGGCCTCATGACAGTGCGGCAGAATATGCCCCGGTTTTGGATGCCTGGGCGATGGTCACGGAATTTGAGCGCCGTTACACTTTCGACAATCACCCTGGCGTAATCCGCCTCCTGGCCTTTCTCAATCGAGCGGACATGTTCAGTTATGGGGAGGCGATTCCGATTCTGCAGGCCAACGGGCCGGGAGCGGACCTCTCAGCGGCAAGGGCCTACCGCCTCAAATATGGCTTTGGGTTGAACTGGGAACAGGAAATCACGAAAAACGTCGGGGTGTTTTCGCGCCTGGGCTGGAACGACGGAAAAGAACAGGGCTGGATGTTCACTGATGTAGCATATACGGGAACGCTGGGATTAAGCGCCAAAGGGGAATCCTGGCATCGCCCCGATGACACCTTTGGCCTGGCTGGAGTGTTGAACGGCATTCCGCATGTGGAGCAGGAATTTTTTGCGGTCGGTGGCACGGGCATTCTGGCCGGGGACGGCGCGCTGAATTACGGCTGGGAGGCGGCGCTGGAAACCTACTATGATTTCCAAATCTGGAAGCACGTCAACTTCACCGTTGATTATCAATTCATCAACAATCCCGCCTTCAACCGCGATCGCGGACCGGTCTCCGTTTTTGGCGCGCGTTTGCATTTGGAATTCTGATCCCGGCGCATCCCCCATGACGCCCTTTTCGTAGTTTGAATAAACGAACCCCCGCGCTCGTCTCAACTATGAACAGCCGAAAACGGCTCACAGAAAGAAAGCATCATGAACACAATGTTGGCATTTGGATTTCACGGAGGACATCACGGCGGCGGCCTGGTGGTGGTCATCCTTGCGCTGGTAATCATCGCCGGAATCTTCCTTCTTACGAACAACGACAGGAGCAACGACAGGAAGCCTTAAAAAAGCTGGTGTCCCACGGTTGCCTTGCCAGTTTCACTGTTTATGCGATGCTGGGCGCATGAAATACCGCCGCTTTGGCCGGACCGAGCTGCAAATGCCCGTCATCTCCTGCGGCGGGATGCGTTACCAGTTCAAATGGCAGGATGTGGACCCTGCGGAAGTCCCGCGCGACAACCAGGAGAACCTCGAGGCGACCATTCACCGCGCGCTGGAACTGGGCATCAACCACATCGAGACCGCACGCGGCTATGGCTCGTCCGAGATGCAGCTCGGTGCCGTGCTTCCCACCCTGCCCCGCGATAAAATCATCGTCCAGACCAAGGTCTCGCCGCGCGACGATGTGGCCGATTTCCTCCGTACGTTCGATCAATCCATGAAATACCTGAAGCTCGGGCACGTTGATTTGCTCTCGCTGCACGGGGTCAACAACCGCGAACTCCTGAATTTTTCATTGCGCAAGGGCGGATGCCTGGCCGCCGCGCGTCAGTTGCAGCGCGATGGCCGCGTCCGATTCATCGGCTTTTCCACCCACGCGACCACGGATGTGATCCTCGACGCGATTGAGACAGACGAATTCGATTACGTCAATTTGCATTGGTACTTCGTCAATGATTTCAACTGGCCCGCTGTTCTCGCCGCGCGCCGCCGGGACATGGGCGTGTTCATCATCAGCCCCAACGACAAGGGCGGAAAATTATACGACCCACCCCAAAAACTGGTAGACCTGTGCGCCCCGCTTTCTCCAATAATTTTCAATGACCTTTACTGCCTGGCGCGGCCGGAGGTACATACGTTGAGCTGCGGCGCGGCACGGCCGGGCGATTTCGACGAGCACATCAAGGCGCTCGAATACTATGACAAGGCGGCCGAAACGATTGCCGCCATTGAAAAGCGCCTGCGGGCAGAAATGGACCGCGTGCTGGGCGCGGACTGGTGCGCGCGCTGGTTTGAGGGCGTGCCGGAATATGACGACGTCCCCGGCACCGTCAACATCCGCGAGATTTTGCGGCTGTGGAACTACGCCACGTCCCTCGACCTCGTGACCTGGGCCAAGATGCGTTACAACCTGCTCGGCCAGGCCGAACACTGGTTCCCGGGACAAAACGCCGCCCATGCGGACGAGGCGAACCTTTCGACCGTGCTGAAACGCAGCCCCTTCGCCAAACGCATCCCTGCCATCCTCAGGGAAGCACACAAGCTGCTGTTCGAGGCGCCGGTCGCTAGACTCAGCGCCACTTGACGGAAGCTTCAGGCCGCAACCCGGATGGATTCGGCGGTTTGAATCATGCGACGCAGTTTTCGCAGCGCCAGGGTTTGCAATTGCCGGACGCGTTCGCGGGTGACGCCGAACTTCTCGCCAACCTCCTCCAACGTCCGTTCGTTGCCGCCATCAAGACCGAAGCGGAACCGCAGAATGGAAGCTTCGCGCGGTTGAAGACGGCTGACCAGATCCTCAAGCATCTGGTTCACGGTTTTTTCCACCAGTTGTTCGTAGGGCGAGGCGGCGTTTTCATCACGGATGACTTCAGCCAGATGGCCGGAGTCGTCGTCCCCGGTCGGGGCGTCCAGCGAGGCCGGGCGAAGGTAGGCGATGCGCATCCGGGCGACTTCGCGGGTGGAACATCCAATTTCCGCGGCCACTTCCTCATCCGTCGGCTCCCGTCCCAGTATTTCCTGCAATCGGAACGAGGTGCGGCGCATGTTGTAAATCTTGTCCACCATGTGAACCGGCAGGCGGATGGTCTTGGACTGATTGGCCAAGGCGCGGCGCATGGATTGTTTGATCCACCAGGCGGCATAGGTGGAAAGCTTGGCGCCCTTCGTTGGATCGAAGCGCTCCACGGCGCTCATGAGGCCGATGTTGCCTTCATTGATGAGGTCGAGCAACGGCAACCCCATGCCGTCATAGTCGCGCGCAATTTTGACCACCAGCCGGAGATTCGCGCGAATCATCAATTCTCGGGCCTCGGCATTGCCCTTTTTGATTTTGGCAGCCAGTCGGACTTCTTCGCGTTCGGTGAGCAATTCCACGGCACCGACCTCCCGCAGGTAAATCATCAACGCCGTGCCGCCGTACTGACGGGCATGTTGCGGCTCCGTAGAACTCCCATCCAAACCTCCTGCCTTCGCCGGCACATCTGCAAACGAAACACCGCCGGAAACCTCGACAGCCGATTTTTGGGGGCGAATCCGCCTCGAAGCTGAAGACGCAACCTTTTTGCATCCAACGCGTTCTGAATTGACCGCTTTGCGTCTCGTGGTCGTTGTCTTGCTCATTAAGTCCCGCGAATCCAGGCAGATGCAGTTTTGGCTCGAACCGGCTCACACTGAAACTGAGAACCGCGCTGAACATAAGACGCACGAATCGAAGATTAATTCCCGGCGGCGTGAAAGAGCGGGAAGGGGGAAAGAAAGGCCGCGCCATGACGCGGCCTTGTGATGATTGAATAAATGGAGTTTGCCGGTGCGGCTAAAACTTCCCGCCATAAACGGCGTTTCGGCCCAGCAACTGTTCGATGCGCAGCAACTGGTTGTATTTCGCCACGCGATCGGTGCGGCTCAAGGAACCGGTCTTGATCTGGCCGGCATTCGTCGCCACCGCAATGTCCGCGATGGTCGCGTCCTCGGTCTCGCCGGAACGATGGCTGATGACAGCCGTGTAGCTGTTCTCCTTGGCCAGTTCCACGGCGTCCAGCGTCTCGGTGAGCGAGCCAATCTGGTTGACCTTGACGAGAATCGAATTGGCCACGCCCTGGTCGATGCCCTTGCGCAGGAACTTCACATTGGTCACGAACAAATCGTCGCCCACCAGTTGCAGCTTGTCGCCCAGTTTGTCCGTCAGAATCTTCCAGGTCTTCCAGTCGTTTTCCGCGCAACCGTCCTCGATGCTGATGATGGGATATTTCGCTGCCAGTTTGCCGTAGAAATCCACCAACTCATCGCCGGAGAGCTTGCGCCCGCTGCTTTTCTTGAAGATGTAATTGCCGCTGGCCTTGTCATAGAATTCCGAGGACGCCACGTCGAGCGCCAAAAACATCTGTTTGCCCGCCTTGTAGCCGGCGTTTTTCACCGCCTCGAGGATGGTTTCGATGGCCGCCTCCGCGCTTTCGAGCTTGGGCGCGAAACCACCCTCGTCGCCGACAGCCGTTGAAAGCCCCTTCTTCTTCAAAACGGACTTCAACGCGTGAAACGTCTCGGTAATGGCGCGCAAGCCTTCGGAAAAAGTGTCAAATCCCTTGGGAACAATCATGAATTCCTGAAAATCAATCGGCGCATCCGAATGCGCGCCGCCGTTGATGACGTTGGCCATCGGCACCGGCAGCACCTTGGCGTTGGGGCCGCCCAGATATTTGAACAAGGGCAACCCGACGGCCTCGGCGGCCGCCTTGGCCGTGGCAAGCGAAACCGCGAGGATGGCATTGGCGCCGAGCTTGGCCTTCGTCTCTGTGCCATCCAGGTCGAGCATGATGCGGTCAACGGTCAACTGGTCCAGCGCGTCCACACCTTCGAGCGCGGGAAAAATCTTGTCGGTCACATTCTTGACTGCCTTGCTGACGCCCTTGCCCAGATAGCGTTTGGCATCGCCATCGCGCAGTTCCAGCGCCTCGTGCTCGCCCGTGCTGGCGCCGGACGGGACCGCCGCGCGGCCAATGGCGCCGCCGGCTAGTTTTACGTCAACTTCAACCGTCGGGTTTCCACGCGAATCAAGAATCTCGCGCGCCTCAATGTTAAAAATCGTGCTCATATTCAGTTTCAGACTTCAATTTTCAGGAGTTCAAACGACCGCGAATGATAAAAGCGCGTGGCTTTGAGTCAAGGCTGGCATTTTGCCCTCGCCGGCCTTTGACCGCCCTGCCTGGCACAACGCGCATTTACTGTAAAATCCCTTCCCGCGCCGTTTTAACAAAAAAACTTGTAACCTCCCGCCTTCCAATTTAGTCTGTTTCATCAAGCATTTTTGCAATCATAACCCGAGAAAAGCACGGTATATCAGGCACATTATGAGGAAGTTCATGTTAATTCTGGTGTTGGCAGCCTTTTGTTCTCCAATGTTCGCGTCGCAAGCCCAGGCAGCGCAAGGCAAGCATCATAAGGGAAACAAGCATTCCCACCATCACGGCAAGCACCACAAGAAGCCTTGAGTTCGGAGCGGATTTTGGCGGGTTTGATCCCGGCCACATCCGACATTGGTCCGGCCTTTTTGATTTTCCAGCCTGCGGCAGCATCCTGCATCTGCCGTTATATTTGCTGTTGCCAAACGCCCTCTTCCCCTTAGATAATGGCGCTGGCAATGGGGTTTGCCGTCCCGAAACGGGAAAACCGCCTGACTGTTTTCAGCGCTGATAACTCCTGCGAGCGGCATGCATCGTCATGACGCGGCGGGAGTTTTTTTATGATCGCATACTTGTGGGTTGCACTCGGCGGCGCGCTCGGCAGCGTGGCTCGCTTCTGGATGAACGGCCTCATTTCGGCGCGCTTTGGCGAGACCTTTCCCTGGGGCACGCTCTGCATCAACGTCACTGGCTCCTTCATTATCGGGATTTTCGGGGCGCTGACGCTTCCCGAGCTCGGCGGGGCGCACCGTTCGACCATCATCCAGTTTTTCATGATCGGCATCTGTGGCGGATACACCACGTTTTCCTCCTTCAGTCTCCAAACCTTGTATCTGCTCCGCGACGGCGAATGGCTCTATGCCGCTGGCAACATCCTTGGTTCGGTCATCCTCTGCATGATCGCTGTGTGGCTCGGCTGGTTGCTCGGCTCTTCATTCAATTCCATGAAAGGCGTTTGATATGCAAATTCCTCACGAGGCTGTTGTCCTGCGAATCATCATCGGTGAAAGCGACCGCCACGACCATCATCCCCTCTACGAGGCGATCGTCCTGAAGGCGCGCGAATCGCATCTCGCCGGCGCCACGGTTTTGCGCGGCGCGATGGGTTTCGGCAAATCCAGCCGTCTGCACACCGCCAAGATTTTGCGGCTCTCCATGGATTTGCCCATTGTCATTGAAATCGTGGACAGCGAGGAAAAAATCCGCGCGTTTTTGCCCGCGCTCGACGGCATGCTCGGCGGCGGGCTCGTGACGATGGAAAAGGTGCAGGTGATTGATTACCGCGGCTCCGAGCCGGCGGACAAAGGGAATTGACCCGGGTTACTGCCGCAGAACACCCATGCGATTCAGCAGCAGGCGCAAGGACATGATCGCCACAAACAGGGCCAGCATCACGGTAAACACGGTCACGATGAATTTGATCGTTTTGCCCCGGCGGAAAAATTTCTCCGTGCGCCGGCGTTCCTCCTCCTTCAGCAGTTCGAAATTTGACGCGAGCGCCTTTTCCAAAGATTCCTCGTCGCGGAGCGCCAGTGTGAAAAGCTTCGGCGATTCGCCGGCCCATGCGCTTGGAAATCTTTTCAAACCCGCCTCGTCCGGCGGCTGAAATCCGAGCTGTTTCCAGAATGGCGCGGTTTCCTGCGTCCACAGGCGGGAGAGACCGTGGCTCAACGCCAGGGCCTGTATGCGCTGCCAGAGCAGTTCCCGCAGAGCGTCGGCCAGCGCAAAATCCGCGAACACCTCGCCATGCAACCGCCCCTGCCGCGCAATGATTTCCAGTCCCAGCGCGCCATGAAGCTGGCCATCACCGGACTCGACCACCTGGTACTCGGTGATGCGCCGTTCGAATTCAGGCGCGGGCAAATTCATGGTGCGCCAGAGGCCGCGCAAGCCCTCCAGGTCATCCACCGTCGCCCGGCGCACGCGATACGCGGGTGAATTCATCCCCACCAAATATAGAACGACGTTGCTGCCCGGTAAAGCAAATCGGCGCGGGGCCGAAGCAACCAGTTCATGGAAATAAAATTACGTCCGCGGTTGCGCGTTATCCGAAGGATGTTATGGTGTCGCGCAATTGCGGATGCCATGTGTTTGGGTCTGCAGAATCTAATCAGGAAAACAATTATTAACTTATGAGCACGAACATTGGAACCACACAACTATTGGACGCCCTGCACTGGCGCTATGCCGCAAAGATATTTGATGCAAAGCGGAAAATTCCCTCTGACATATGGACGGCGATCGAACAAACCCTCGTGCTTTCGCCTTCCTCTTACGGCCTGCAACCCTACCGTTTCCTTGTAGTGAATGATCCCCCCACGCGCGCGGCGCTGTTGTCCCATGCGTTCAGCCAGCCAAAGGTCGTGGATGCCTCGCATTATGTCGTTTTCGCCGCCCGCACGAGCATGACCGAGGCGGACGTGGATAAATTAATCCAGCGCACCAGCGCTGTCCGCGGTGTGCCCGCCAGCTCGCTCGACGCCTATCGCGGCGCGATTGTCGGCGACCTTGTCAATGGCCCGCGCAGCAAGTGGTCCCATGAATGGGCCGCGCGACAGGCCTACATCGCGCTCGGCAATGTGCTGACCAGCGCGGCATTGCTGGGCGTGGATGCCGGCCCCATGGAAGGCTTCAACCCTCCGGAATTCGACAAGTTGCTCGGGTTGGAGGGCTCTGGATACAAGTCCGTCGTTGCCTGCGCCTTCGGCTATCGCTCCGCTGACGACAAATACGCGGCCGCGCCAAAGGTGCGATTTGAAATGAGCGATTTGATCAAAACGATCTGATCCGGTCGAAACACATCGTATCACCGAGCTTGTTTGACCGGCTCATTTGCCGGGAGTCTTGTCTCGCGAACTTTCGATTTGGTTGACGCGTTCGAGCAGCACACGAGCTCGTTCCAGGGCCACATTCGCCCGCTCCAAAGTTTCCAGCCGCTCCGCGAGACCAGGCACCCAGTCGGCATTGACTGAAGCCTCGCCGGAAATTTCGTGTCTCGCGGATTCGTGTATTTCGTCAAACGGTTTCATTGCCAGGCACCGTAAAGCTAAAGACATGCCAATCGCGAAATGAGTTGGTTCACGTTGCAACTCAACCGGTATTGAATCCCCCCAGAAAAATCCTCCCTTGCGGTATGGCAGCTTGCAACGCCGCGCCATGGCCACGTTGCATCTTGCACCCCCTTCATCCTTGCCTCTGTTCCAACGAATCACTTTAACTTCGCCAAAACCGCCAGGCCCGCGCGCGAAACCTTCACGTCATCCGCCGAAGGCCCGCCGCTGAACGCCGCGAACAAAAAACCGCCCTTCACCTTCTTCATCAGTCCGCCCTGCCAGCCATACTCGCCTTTCTTCGGAGGCCGAACACCGCTGCCGCTGTGCTTGCGCGTGTCCGCCATCTCGGCCGCCTTCGTGTACGCGATGCCCAAAAAGTTTGACCCGTTGGGATCTGTGTCGGATTTGCCGCAGATCGGCCCGCCGACCGCAAGCATCTTCGACGACCACGAATTCACCCGCTTTCCTTCGCATGCCGCCACCACCGCCACGCCGCGAATGCCAATTTCCTTCGCGCGCCGCTTCATCGCCAGGAGCGCCTTGTCCGCTAATTTTTCAAACTCCTTCATGGTTTCGCCCTTCACAATCCTTTGCGGCATTTGCCACCTTCAAAATCAAACTGGCGGAGAGAGAGGGATTCGAACCCACGGTACTTTTTAGGTACTCACGCTTTCCAGGCGTGCGCCTTAAACCACTCAGCCATCTCTCCACCGCCCGCAAGTTTGCCAGCCCCGCGGCCGTTCGCAATATTTTTCCGCCTCTCACATCTTGAACAATTCCGTGATGACATATTGAAACGACGGCAGCAGCGGCTCGCTCAACGTGTCCCGCACGGCCAGGATGTCCTTCAACGCCAGCCCGAATTGTCCCCCGTGATAAATCTCCACGTTGTCGTACCGCGGGTCCACCATCCAAAGCCGCGGCAGATTGTTGTCCTCGTAAATCGCCTTCTTGATGACCGTGTCCACGCTGTGGTCCTCGGTGTTCACCACTTCCGCGGCCAGAAATAATTTGTTCGTCGCCACCGTCACCAAGGCCAGGTCCGGCCGCACTTCCGTCTCCCGCCCCAGCGTTATCACCGTCCGCAGCGGCAGCAGGCGCGCCACCGTCACCTCCGCCATGCACGCCGCCACCCGCTCGTGCAACCGCCGGCAAATTTCCTCGTGCCGCGGGCCGGGCGGCGGACGCAGTCGCGCCTCGCCGTGCAGAATTTCCTCGTAAGCCTCAATCATGGTTTTTCCAGAAATGTTTTCAAAAACCGGCCCGTGTGCGAATGCCGGTTCGTCGCAATGGCCTCCGGCGTGCCTTCGGCCACGATGCGCCCGCCCGCCGCGCCGCCTTCCGGCCCCAAATCAATCACCCAATCCGCCTCCGCAATCAAATCCAAATTGTGCTCGATGACCACCACCGAATGCCCCGCGTCCACCAGCCGTTGCAGCACTTCCACCAGCCGCCGCACGTCCGCAATATGCAGCCCGATGGTCGGCTCCTCCAGAATAAACAGGTTGCGCTTCGGCAGCCGCTCGAACAGATCCGGCTCGCGCAATCCCGAAACGAGATGCGACACCAGCTTCACCCGCTGCGCCTCGCCGCCGCTCAACGTCGGGCTCGTCTGGCCCAGCTTCAAATAACCCAGCCCCGTGTCCGCCAACGCCTGCAATGGACGCTTGATCTTCTGGAACGCCCCAAAAAATTCCAGCGCCTCCTCCACCGGCATGTCCAGCGCCTGCGCGATATTTTTGCCCCGAAACTCGATGTCCAGCGTCTCCCGGTTGAACCGGCTCCCGCCGCACACTTCGCATCGCACGAACGCCGGCGGCAGAAAATTCATCTCCAGCTTCACCGTCCCTGCCCCCTCGCACTCGGGACACCGGCCCTGCGCGCTGTTGAAGGAAAATCGCGCCGGCGAATAACCCCGCAACCGCGCCTCCGGAATCTGCGCATACAATTGCCGTATCGTGTCGAAAAATCCCACATACGTCGCCGGAATCGAACGCGGCGTCCGCCCTATCGGTGATTGATCCACTTCATAAACCGATTGGATCATCTCATAACCCGACAAATTCGAAGCCTTCGCGCTCGTCTTCTTCTGCTTCAGCGCGGCCTGCACCGCCGGCAGCAAACATTCGCGTATCAGCGTGCTCTTGCCCGATCCGCTCACCCCCGTCACCACCACCAGCCGGTTCAACGGAAACCGCACTGTCAAATTCTTCAAATTGTTCACCGACGCGTTTTTGAGCGTCAACCACCCCGGCTTGGGACTCGCATCCGTTGGTAGGGTCATCGCGCTGCGATGACCGCTGCTTTCTTTCCCGTTGTGCTCGGGCACAACACCAACGCTGAACCGCTCTTTCTCCCTCTCCTGGGGGAGAGGGCCGGGGTGAGGGCGAGCGTTCCCTGTTCCCTTTCCATTTTCCAAGACCTCCCGCCTCTTCCCCCGCGACGGATAACTCCGCTTCTCCCGCAAACATTGCCCCGTGATGGACTCCGGATGCTCCATCAATTCCGCCAGCGTCCCGCTCGCCACCACCTCGCCGCCGTGCGACCCCGCGCCCGGCCCCAAATCAATCACATGGTCCGCGCGCCGCATCGTCGCTTCATCGTGCTCCACCACCACCACCGAATTGCCCCGCGCCTTCAGCGATTCCAATGCCGTCAATAATTGCTCGTTGTCCCGCGCGTGCAGGCCGATCGTCGGCTCGTCCAGCACATACAGCACCCCGCTCAGGTTCGACCCCAGTTGCGCCGCCAGCCGGATGCGCTGCGTCTCCCCGCCCGACAACGTCGGCACCCCGCGGCCCAGTTGCAGATAGCCCAAGCCGACCTTGTCCAAAAATTTCAACCGCTCGCCAATCTCCGGCAAAATATCCCGCGCAATCAGCGCCTCGCGCCCCTTGAACTTGAGCTTGCGAAAAAATTCCGCCGCCGCCGACACGGACATTTGCGCAAAGGTCTCCATCGTCGGCGCAAGCTTCGCTCCCGTCTCCAGCCTCACCGCGCGGGCCACCGCATGCAGTCGCGCCCCGTGGCATTCCGGGCATATCTCGCGGCTGCCTTCCTGCCATTCATACCACGATTCCTCAACCGCCTCTGCGCGCGCGCCGCGATCCACATCCGGCAGGTAAAACAATTCGCCAAACCCCCGGCACTTCGGGCACCAGCCCTGCGCCGAGTTGTAGCTGAACATCTTCGGGTCCAGCGTCTCAAACGAGCGCCCGCCCTTCGGGCACGCCCGTTCCGTCGAGTGCACCGAAACCTTGCCGTGATTGTCCAGGGCGAACAACGTGCCGTTGCCCAGCTTCAACGTCTCGTCAATCAATGCCTGCGCCGGTTTGCCGGCACGACGCGGCTTTTTTTCCAGCACCCCCGTGACAATTTCCACGTCATGCTCGCGAAACCGGTCCAGCCGGAGCCGTTCCGTCGTCTTGTGCATCTTGCCGTCCGCCCGCACCTCCGCGTAACCATGCGCCGACGCCCATTCCGCCACGTCCGTGTGAAATCCCTTGCGATTCCGCACCACCGGCGCGAGCAGCAGCAGGTCCCCGCGCCGCTTCATCTCCGCCTTCAGCCGCCGGGCCAGCCGGTCCCGCGTCTGGCCTTCCACCGGCTCATCGCAATCCGGGCAATACTGCGTCCCCAGCCGCGCAAACAGCAGCCGGATGAAATGATGAATCTCCGTGACTGTCGCCACCGTGCTCTTGCCCCCGCCCCGGCTGTTCCGCTGCTCGATGCTCACCGTCGGCGGGATGCCCGTGATCAAATCCACGTCCGGTCGCGCCATTTGCTCGACGAACTGCCGCGCATACACGTTCATCGAATCCAGGAACCGCCGCTGCCCCTCCGCGAACAGCAAATCAAACGCCAGCGTGCTTTTGCCCGACCCGCTCACCCCTGTGATCACCACGAACTGGTCGCGCGGAATGCGGAGCGAGAGATTTTTGAGATTATGCTCCCGCGCGCCGTGAATCATCACCGCGTCGTCCGCCGCCGCCAAAATCTCAGTCCCGTCAAAAGACACCATTCATTAGTAACATCACCCTCCCAATTCGCCAAAAGAACTTTCCCACGACCGCCAAAACGCCCCCAATCCCCTGCCCTTTTCGCCTATTTCCAATTTACCTTTGTGGGTTGCCTTGCTGGCTGCAACCCGAAGGGTTGCCAGAGATTAGCCGGGGGGTTGAGGTCCTCCGATACCCCCGGTGACATTCCAAATCAAATCCGCATCCTGAAGGGATGCCAGAACGCCCTTTGCTCCATAAACCGCTGGCATCCCTCCGGGATGCAACGTACTTGGCGCTGGACCGGGGGTGTCGCTGTCGCTTTACCCCCGGCTAATATCTTTCACGGCTTCGCCGTGAAGCCGCTCAGTTCCGCTGCCCTTCCCGCAAAAACCGTCACGAATATACGGGAAATCAACCACTTGCATCGATCCAGCCCGCTTTCTGCATTCTTCCCTCTGCATTCTGCCTTTCCTCTCCACCCCACGCCCCGTGCCTCGCGCCCGATTATTTATCCGACATAATCCGACTTTTTCCGATTTTTCCCTTCGCAGACGCGGGAAATCAACCACTTACGTTGATTTGTCCCGCCTCTCCCCAATGTGGAGGGCATTGCTTCGTCAATGCCCTGACTTTGGCCTTCTTGTCCGCCGTAGCAGCTCGGGCGAAGCCGGATGGACCTTGGCCTTGAGCGTCTCCCTTGTAACGATTTAACGTTTCAACGATGTAACGCCAATTTAGATTGTCAAAGAACTCGCGCCGCGCCTTTTGCTGCTTACAGCTTACCGCTCACAGCTCACGCATTCACTCCTCCTACTGCTCACAGCTCACTGCTCACCGCTCACTTTCAGCCCGCCGACCGCGCAATGTTGTCCATCCGGTTCGCTTTGTCAATCTCCACCCTGGCCTTTCTCCGTCGCGTGCGCGCATCTTTCTCCACGCTTGGCGGACGATGTGGCGGAATTGTCAGACGCGCTCCGAACAAATTCCAATTGACAAAACCCGTTCATCAGGCCTAGGGTCGAAACCAATCGGAGTGCGTTTCATGAAAATGCGTGGACATGCTTTTCTCCTTGGAACGGCCGGCCTTTTGCTCGGTGGCGCCCCCGCTTTCGCGCTCGATCTCGCTGTCGCGGATTTTCAAAACAATACCGTTCAAATCATCAATTCCGGCGGCACCACCATCAGTGTCCTGAGCAGCCCGCTCCTGGACGGCCCCATGGGCGTGTCCTATGACGACTCCGGCAATCTTTACGTGGGCAACTTCTACAACAATACGATCGTCAAATTCAACCCGGCCGGCCACGCCAGCCTCTTTGCCACGACGGCCCTGAACGAACCCCGCGGCCTGGTGTGTGATGCCAACGGAAACGTTTACGTGGCCAATTACAACGGCAACGACGTCGTAAAGTTCAATTCGCAGGGGCAGGCCTCCTTTTTCGCCGGGGCGTCCGCGCCGACCGGTCTTGCGCTTGACAGCCAGGGCAACCTGTTCGTGGCCGGCCAGGGCGGCTACGTGGACAAGTTTAATACCGTCACCGGCATGGGGACTTTGTTTGCCCTCCCCGGGGGAGCCGGCCCCGGACCGGAAGGCCTTGCGTTTGATCCCGCCGGCAATCTTTACGTGGCGGACTACGGCGGCAATTCGATTTATAAATACAATGCGAATGGCGTGGGAGGCTTTTTCGCCAGCACCGGCGGGGGCTACACCAACCCCTTCGGCCTGGCCTATGCCGGTGGAATTCTATACGCCTCGTGCAACGTGGACGAGATTGAGCAATTCGCTTCCAGCGGCGGGACCGGCGGTTATTTCGCGAGCACGCTGAACGGTCCGTGGTTTATTGCGGTGCAGCCAACCCCCGAACCCTCGACCATCGTCATCCTGCTCGCCGGGCTCACTGGTTACTGCTCACTTTCAGCCCGCCGACCGCGCAATGTTGTCCATCGCCTTCGTTTTGTCAAAATTCCGTGACTGACCTCTTTAGGCTACGGAACATCTTGCCCCAGTTGTTGACGTCGTAATCTCAGTTCCTCAAGTGCCTTTTCTGCTAGAGGCCGAAGCAAAGTTGCCTTCAAAACAATCCCCAAGCCGATGATCTGCTGGACTCCAATTGCCTGTGCAGTCGGCAGCATTTGAAGTTGTCCGTGCTTAATCATCGTTTCGCTCACTATACCCAAAAGCTGCATCTTGCCGTTGAGCGCCGTAAAGACCGGGCTTCCAGATGAACCGGGAAAAACCTGCGCATCAATTAAGAACTGTTTGCGTCCTTCAAAATCTATTTTCGGCAGGCTTGCGATGTAACCCCTCCTCAAAATGGGAAGATTGTTCACAGTGTCAAACCGGTTTTCGGGATAGCCAACAAACCAAACTTCATTTCCGGGAAGAAGATTTGGGTCTGTGAAATCACAAACCATTTCAAGAGCTACAGTCTTTGAAAAAATCTTGTTTTCAGGCGCGATTACGCTTGTGAGATTGATACAAGCAAGATCAACGCTTGGATCAGGATGCCTATTTCACATCGGGGATGAAAAACTCGGACCCGGAGAATGTGAAATCGGAATGCTTATTCCGAGAGGTGCGGTAGATAATAAATTGCCAGAGTTTGCAACGGAACTTAAGGATATTTCGTTCATTTTGAATACGTTTTCCGAAGTCGCAACCGGAAAACAAGACGACCTGCTTATCAAAACCATCTCCTCCACTGATCTTGCGGTTTACCTGCACGCACCTGTGATGTTTGCAACTTGCTTGGCAGTCGGCGTGGAGCGGGTCGTTGGGCTTTACAAACAGATATTGGAGATTAAAAAGCTCCGTGGGGAATTGCTTAAGCAGGGTGTACCGGAAAAGGAGACTGATAACATTGGGGATTACGCCAATAAGCGTATGGAAAAGGGCATTAAGGAAGTCTCGATCGAAATTGTAGCACAATTTTATACCAAGAATGACGATGGCAGGAAACATGAATTGGAGGTCGCCGTAGGAATCTCACTGTCAAAACTCGCCAATCGAATAGACTGCGGGTATAATTTTGAAGTCAGAGCCGAGCCGCCCAAGAAAACTGAGGCGAATACCGACGCAGAGCAAAAAACGGCTGCAAATATCCAGCTAATTCAAGGCGCAATAAAGAACATGCAATTTATGAAATTGGAAGGTCCAAAAATCCTCGGACTTGGCGAAGGCAAAGAGAAAATCGAGCCCAAAAAAGGCAAGCATTAATGAATTTTCAGAGGTTTTCCCGCGTTCGCTTCGTTCCCTTCTGTGAAATCCGTGCCACCCGCCGTGCTCGCGCCCGTCGCGGCGGGTCTGTGGCTTAGAGCCTGTCTGAAAATTCCGAGGGGTTCTGTTTTCGGGCAAAAGGCTGGATGGCGAGGCGCGACGAGGAAGAATATCCCTTGGTGGATCTTCGACCAAGGAGCAACGAAGCCAGACGGCCTTTTGCCCGAAAACCCTCCGGGCGGCGG
>DATMLG010000197.1:0-5409 GCA_035570675.1 Verrucomicrobiia bacterium
AGAACTGTGACCGCGCCTCCGCGGCCTGCGCCTGCGCCTGCTCGACCCGTGTGGTGGCGACGCGCAAGTCGTAATTGTTCGTCAGCGCCGTCCGGATCAGTCCCTGAAGCGTGTCATCCTGAAAAACTTCCCACCATGGCAGGTCGGCCAGCGAGTTCGTCGCGCCCGCCTGATTGTCGCCGCGAAACGCCGCGGGCGCGGGCGCTTCCGGCCGTTTGTAGCGGGGGCCGATCGCGCAACCGGCCAGCAGCAGGGCGGGAATTATCACCGGCCACAATTTGAACTGGCGCCGCGCGCTCACGTTTTTTCACTCTCCGGATGCGGCGCGGGCGGGTGCTTCTTGTACCGAATCCCCAATTTCTCGATCACGTAGAAGTTGACCGGGATGATGAATATGCCCAGCAAGGTTGAGCCCAGCATGCCGCCAATGACCACCGTGCCGAGCGTCTGCCGCGATATGCCGCCCGAACCGGTCGCCACCCACAGCGGCATGCACCCGAACACAAAGGCAAACGAGGTCATCAGGATTGGACGCAACCGGATGCGCGCCCCGGTCAACGCGGCCTCGGTGAGCGATTTGCCCTTCTCGACCTCGGTTTTGGCGTATTCGACAATGAGGATGGCGTTTTTGGCGGACAACCCGATCAACATGATGAGACCGATCTGGACATAAACATTGTTCTCAAAATGGCGCGACCAGAGGGCCAGAAAGGCGCCCAGCACCGCCACCGGCGTGCTGATCAAAACGCTGAAAGGCAGTGACCAGCTTTCGTAGAGCGCCGCCAGGATCAGAAAAACAAAAACCAGCGAAAGCCCGAAGATGGCGATGCGCGGCACGCCCTGGGCCGCCTGTTGTTCCTGGTATGAGATGCCGAAATAATCAAAGCCCATGCCGTTCGGCATCGTTTTTGCAAACACGTCCTCCAACGCCTTGGTCGCCTGGTCCGAACTGTACCCCGGCGCGGCGCTGCCGTTGATTTGCGCGCAACGGTATTCGTTGTAATGCATCACAAATTCCGGCCCGGTGCGGCGCTCCACCTTGGTCACGGCCGAAAGCGGAACATTCTGGCCCGTCCGGTTGCGCACGTAAAACAAACCGATGTTGTCCACGCTCGAGCGATATTTGTCCTCCGCTTCCACATAAACCTGCCACTGCCGGCCAAACCGGTTGAAATAATTTACAAAAAAGCCGCCCATGAAGGTCTGCAGCGTCTTGTAAACTTCCCCAAGATCCAATCCCTGTTTGAGCACCTTGTCACGATCCACGTTGACGTATACCTCCGGCACGCTGGGTAGGTAGCTGGTGCTCAGGCCGGAAAGCTCCTTCCGTTTGGCGGCCGCAGCCATGAAGGCATTCAGGTTCGTCGTCAGAAACGATGGATCCCTTCCCACCCGGTCTTCCAGAATGTAAGTGAATCCGCCCGCCGTACCCACGCCCGGAATGGACGGAGGTGAAAAGGAAAAGGCATTCCCCTCGGGCATGGCCGCGAGTGCCTTGTTAATGTGCGCCCGGATGGCCGCGTACTGTTCGGAGGGTTTTTTGCGTTCGTCCCACGGTTTCAGGGTCACAAAAAACAGCGCGTTGTAGGTGGTTTGCGCCTGGCTCAACAAACTGAAGCCCAGCACCGTCGTGTAATACCTGACGCCGGGAGTCTTCGACAATACGTCCTCCACCTGTTTGCAAAATGCAGAGGTGCGCGGCAACGCGGCCGCGTTGGGCAGTTGCACATTCACATACATATACCCCTGGTCTTCCTCCGGCAGAAATGACGAGGGTACCTTGCTCCCGATGAACACGGCCAGGACGGCCACGCCGGCCAGCAGCAGCAAACTTTCCCAACTGTGCTCGATCAACCAGTGGCTCCAATGCACGTATTTGTCCGTCACCCGGCCGAACATGCGATTGAACCAGTCGAAAAATCGCGCCAACGGCCCGCGGGAAGGTTCCCGGCGCTTCAAGAGCAGCCCGGCCAGCGCCGGACTCAGCGTCAGGGCGTTGAACGCGGAAAGCATGACCGAGATGGCGATGGTTATGGCAAATTGCTGGTAAAGCCGCCCCGTGATCCCGGCGATGAAAACCGTCGGCACAAAAACCGCCGCCAGGATCAAGGCGATGGCCACCACCGGGCCGCCGACTTCCTGCATCGCCTTCAGGGCCGCGTCCTTCGGCTCCATGCCCTCCTCGATGTGCCGCTCCACCGATTCCACCACCACGATGGCGTCATCCACCACCAATCCGACGGCCAGGACCAGGCCAAAGAGGGACAGCGTATTGATGGAAAAACCAACCAGGGGAAAGAGGATGAAAGTGCCGATGAGCGAGACCGGCACGGCCAGCAATGGAATGAGCGAGGCGCGCCAGCCTTGCAGAAAAATATAAACGACAATGATGACCAGCAGCAACGCCTCCCATAGGGTCGTCATGGTTTCCTCGACTCCGCGGCTCACCGCCAGTGTCGTATCCAGCGAAACGGCGAAGTCCAGGTCCTCCGGAAAACTTTTTTTGAGCTCGGCCATCAGCGCCTTGACTTTCTTGGCGGCGTCGATGGCATTGGAGCCGGGCAATTGGTAGATGGCCAGGACCGCGGCGGGGTTGCCGTTGAGACGGCCGGCCAGGCTGTAAATCTGGGCGCCCAGTTCGATCCGCGCCACGTCTTTCAGCCGCACCACCGAGCCGTCCGGGTTCTCGCGGATCACGATTTCCCCAAATTGCTTCTCCGTGATCAGCCGGCCCTGGGCAATGGCAGTATAAGTGTATTCCTGATCCGGCAGGGACGGCGGCCCGCCAATTTGTCCGGCGGGATTGACCGTGTTCTGGGCGCCGACCGCGGCGATCACATCGCTCGCGGTGATGTTCAGTTTCGCCAGTTGATCCGGGTTGATCCAAAAACGCATGGCATACTGTCCCGCGCCAAAAACGTTGATGTTGGAGATGCCCTTGACCCGTGTAATCTGGTCCACCAGATTGATGTAGGCGTAGTTGGCCAGAAACGTGGCATCATAACTGCCGTGCGGCGAATAGAGCGCTATCAGCAGCATCGGCGTCGTCGGGGACTTCAGGATGGTGACTCCGTAGTTCTGCACCGACGCGGGCAATTGTGACGCCGCCTGTTGCTCGCGCAATTGGGCCAGCATCTGGTCAATGTTCGGGTCGGTCTTGACGTCGTAATTGACCACCATCCGCATCACGCCGTTGTTGGCGTTGATGGAATACATGTAATTCATGTTGTCCACCCCGCTCATCTGTTCCTCGATGGGCGTGGCGACAGATTGCTGCAGGGTCTCGGCATCGGCGCCGACAAAGGTCGTCTGGATGCGAATTTCAGGTGGGACGACGCTGGGAAACTGCGAGATGGGCAGGGTCGACATCGAAACCACCCCGACCAGAACCATCAGAATGGCAATGACCATCGCCACGATGGGGCGGTTGATGAAAAATCGGTACATGCTACAACAATAAGAGCCCCGTCATTCCTTGGCCAATGGCGCGGCGCTGTTCGTCATCGGCGATCCATACGGACGGGGATCCACCACCATCCCGTCCTTTACCTTTTGCGTGCCCTCGGCCACGACCCGGTCATTCGCTTCAAGCCCTTTTTCAATCAGCCAGTCGTTGCCCACCTGGTCCCCGACCTGGACCGTTTTGATGTGCACCTTGTTCTCCGCATCCACGATGGCCACCTGATACGAACCCTGCAATTCGGTCACCGCGCGCTGCGGGAGAAGTATTGCTCCGTGTCGTGTTTCCGTCTTTGCCCGCACGAGCGCGTATTGGCCGGGGCGCAGGATGTAATCGGGGTTCGGGAACAGTGCCGCCACCTGGAGCGTGCCGGTATTGATGTCAACCTGCCGGTTGACGAAGAACCATTTACCTGGAAGGGGATAAGTTGAGCCGTCAGAAAGAATCAGTTGCAGTTCCATCTCCGACAGGTTCGCACCCCTTTCCTCCGCATTCGTGAACTGCCGGAAAAAGGCCAGATAGGATTGCTCGCTGATGTTGAAATAGGCCCGCACGGGATCAATGGTGGACACCGTCGTCAGTACGGTGCCGCCCGGCCCGACCAGATCCCCAATTTGCGCCTGGGCAGTGCCGGCAATGCCGTCAACGGGCGACGTGATCTTGCAAAACTCAAGATTCAGCGTGGCGCTTTCCACGGCAGCCTTGTCCGATTGAATGGCCGCCCCGGCCACAAGGTCGGCCTGGATGGCGTCGTCCAGTTCTTGCTGGCTTACGGCTTGCTCGCGGGCGAGCGGCGTGAAACGTTTGACATCCAGTTGCGTCTTTCCGTACTGCGCCTGATCCTGGGCCAGCTTGCCCTGCGCCTGATCAAGCATGGCTTGAAACGGCCGCGGATCCACTTCAAAAAACAGGTCCCCCTTCTTGACCGCGCTGCCCTCCACATAATCTTGCTTGATGAGGTAACCGCTCACCTGCGCGCGAATTTGGGCATTGGGATAGCCATCCAGCGTGCCGATCCATTTCTGGTAAATCGGCACGTCCTTGGGCGCGACTGTGATGGTTTGAACTTCCGGCTTGGCGGCGGTCGCATCCGGCTTTTTGGTGCAGCCCGCCAAGACGACGGTCGCCAGCAACCCCGCAAGCAGGGAGCCTGGCACGACTGGAAGCCCGCGGGAGTTCTGCCGCTTCCTGGGACTTGTTAATTTATTATGACGCAATGGGGGCTTTCGGCGGTAAATTAGTTGGTTAAGGCGGGAAGCGTCGACAACGACCACGCGTGCAGCTTGATCTGCACGGTGCCTTTCATCGTAGTTTTGTCTTTCATTCAATTTGCCGGGGTCAGGACGGACCGGAATCCAGCCCAGACCATGGCCGTCAATCTCATTCATCACTAGCAGCCGGTTGTCAAGACCCACCGGCACCCTTTCCGGTTACATTCAGTTCCAACCATATCCGGCTGACATTACGAAACATAGGGATTGAGGCGCCCCGTTTCAAACCATTTTGCGCGAACAAAATCCCTCCCTCGCTGTCCATACTTCGTCTGCCTTCGGGCAGCCCGGCTGCCCGGGGCCTGCATCTTGGCCAACTAAAGTGGATGCTTGCGCTGACCGATGTTCACAGGCGAAACTCTGGCCGGCTGTCACGAAATGCCAAAACAATTGCCCATATCCGGAAATCACGAAATCCGCGCCTCCGCCCGGGGGCTTTTTTGGGCTTTGGCCATATTTTGGTTCGGGTTTTGCCTTCCGGCGCAGGCGGTGACTTTCACCGTTTCCTTCGACCGCAACCCGATCACCTTGGGCGAAAGCGCCGTGCTGTCCCTCACCTTCGAAGGCGGTGCGTCCACCGCCCTGCCCGCGATTCCCCAAATCCCCAATCTCCAGTTCAGCGACCCGCCGGGCTACACCACCCGAACCTTGATCGAGAACGGCGTTGTTTCCTCGTCG
>DATMLG010000198.1:0-9224 GCA_035570675.1 Verrucomicrobiia bacterium
CATGCGCGCACATCAATGGCTCGCGCAATACCTGTGGCCGGCCACGGTCCCCGCCGGCACACTGGCGGCGGCGTTTATCCAGGTCGCGGCGGTCTTGATCATCGCGTGTCCTTGCGCCATGGGACTGGCAACGCCCGTGGCCATCATGGCGGCGGCCAACGCGGCGGCGCGGCGCGGCATTTTGATCCGGGACGGTGTCGCGTTGGAACGCGCCGGACGCGTGACGTCGCTGGTGTTTGACAAAACCGGCACGCTGACCCAGGGCAAGCCCGTCGTTGCCGGCAAAGCGACCTGTGCATCCGAAGGCCGGCCCGCCGTAGATGAAATGAAACTGGCGGCAGCGCTCGCGCGAGGGTCGAATCATCCCATCAGCCAGGCGGTCGCGGCGTTGGGCGCGGATGATTTTGTTTTGGCCGACTGGCGCGAAATCCGCGGCGCTGGCGTGCAAGCCTCGCTGCGGCTGGAGGGTGCTTCGGCGCCGATGATTGCGCGGCTGGGTTCGTTGCGCTGGCTGGGTGAATCGGGCGTGGATGTGAAACCGTCTGAGACGTTCGCAGCAGATTGGTCGGCGCGCGGCGCAACGCTGCTGGGAATCGCGGCGGACGGGCGGCTGCTGGGCATGCTGGCCGTGCTGGACACGCTCAAGCCTGGCGCGGACGCCGTGGTGCGGCAATTGCAGGGACAGGGCCTGAAAATTTACTTGGTCACGGGGGACAATGCGCTCACCGCGCGGGCCATCGCCAAGCAGGTCGGAATCGCACCCGAGAATGTATTTGCCGAGGCGCGGCCGGAGGAGAAGGCGCGATTCATCCAGGATTTGCAAAAGCGCGGCGAACATGCGGCGTTTGTGGGCGATGGCATCAACGACGCCCCGGCGCTGGAAGCCGCAGATTTGGGAATCGCCGTCAGCCGCGCAAGCGACGTGGCGCGGGAGGCGGCGGACATCATCCTGCTCAAATCGGAAATCGAAGCGGTGCCGGAGGCGCTGGAACTGGCGCGCGCGGCATTGCGGACCATCAAGCAGAACCTGTTCTGGGCATTCTTCTACAATGCGGCTGGCATCCCGCTAGCGGCCCTGGGTTTTCTCAGCCCGATACTTTGCGCGTTGGCGATGGGAATGTCCGACCTCGTGGTGGTGGGCAATGCGTTGCGACTGCTGCGTCGCGGACGATTTTCGGGCGGAAAAACCTGACTCCGTTCAACGCCTCGTTACTCTCCGCGGGGAGCGGCATTAGTCGCACCGCCCAAATCAAAATCATGCCCATCGCGGTGTTTGCCGTGCTCGTCATGATCACCCCGGCCGTCGTGGTCACCGTGGCCTCCCCGTTCCGCGCGCGTCTTGGAAAGGGTGTCGAACTTCGCCTGTTGATCCGGCGTGAGCACCTCGCGGATTTGCTCGCAGGCGGAGGCCGTTTGTTTGCTCATTTCCAGGGCAACCGGTTTGTAAAGTTCCCGCGTGTGTTCCTGGCTGGTGGAAATGATTTTTTCAATCTGCGCGTGTTGATCGGAAGTCAAAGCCAGTTCGCGGTCCATTCGGCGGAGCAGCGATTGCAGACGCGTTTGACCGGGTCGGAAATTGGAAACGGGCGCTGGCGGCGCGGCGGCGGCGATCCTTTTTTCCACGAGTCCGCCTGCTACAAGTCCCGCGCAAAAAATGACCAGCGTGGCCAGGATGACCTTCCACGCTTTCACGGTGTGTCCCCAATCTGTTCAGCAGTGTTGTCCACGGCGGCAAACACGGTGCTTTGCACGGCCTGAGAAAGTGTGTCCGTGTCGCGGGTGGGCAGGAACATGGAACCAACGAAGAGCAGCACGGCCAGCGTCAGGCAAAAGACCGCGCCGCGCCAGAGTGCCGTGCCCCAAAGCGCCCACGAATCCTGCGGCTTCAGGCCCTCCAGCCGCGCCATGATGCGTTTCTCGAAGGCGTAAGGCACCCGCGCCTCCGGCGGCACGGCGCGCGCCGCGGCAAGCAATTTTCGGCATGGTTCAAAATCGTCCATATTCCTGCAATTGGTCAGACGCCCGGGGGGCTGCGACGGTTACAGATACTTCCCTTTCGCCAGCCGCGCCAGCCGCTTTTTCATCTCCGCGCGCGCCCGGAATGCGCGCACCTTTACCGACGCCACCGACCACCCGGTCAGATCCGCAATTTCACGGACGGAACGCTCCTCGATTTCCAGGAGCGTGATGACCAGCCGGGCGGCGGGGGACAATTCATCCAGAATGCGTTCGACAAGCTGGCGCGCGGCTTCGGCGGATTCCACGGCGTCGCCCGGATTCGTGACCACGCGATCCAGCCAGTCCTGCTCCGGTTCCGACAATTCGGAGAAGGTCATTTCGCGGTTGCGCCGATGTCCGCGCAGAAAATCATAACAGGTGCGGACCGTCAGGCGCGCGAGCCAATGTTCGAACGGGGCGTCGCCGCGGAAGGTGCCGAGCTTCTGGAAGGATTTAAGCCAGACCTCCTGCGCGATGTCCTCGATCTCGCTGTCGCGGCGGGCATAACGGCGGGCAATGGCAAAAACCCTCGGGGAATGCGTCTGCACGAGGATTTCAAAGCTCGCGGTGCGGCCTTGCAACACCTCGGCGATGAGTTCCGCATCGGTCCTGCCCATTTGCGCCAGATAATGGCAAACCGCGTATAAATACAAAGTCAAAAGCCGTTATCGGGCGCAATGGCTGACGAATGCGGGACGGAGCGGGAAAATTGTTCCGGGAAATGACCCGGAGACTCAGGGCTGCTTGAGACGCAAGGAGTTTTCGAATTCGGCGGAAAACTTCGCGATGGAATCGGAGATTTTGGCCGGCTGTTCACAAAGCGTGGCCATCATGCGCTCGGCCATCTGCGGTTTGTGACGGATGAGTTCCGTCGCGGCAAGCATGAGGGAAAGGTGGTTGTTGATATCATGCCGCATGGTGGAAAGCTTCTGGTTCAGTTCCTGGACTTGTTCGGCGCTTAACTGGACAGTTTGAGTGGTTGACGGCATAATGCACGATGTTCCGCAATTCCCGGGAAAACAAGCAGGATTCAGTCCAATTTGGCCCCGAAAACCGGGAAAACGCCAACTCTTTGGGCCGCAATGGCTCCGAAAAAGCCTGTCCCGGAGGCATTTTTGCCAATTGACATCATTCGTGCGGTAAAATACCCTCATCCGCTTGACTGAAGAGGGCGCGGCCGGAAATCCGGGCACGGCAAGCCCCAAGGTCCGTGGAGAGGAAGTGATTTGAGTTGACTGAAATCAGACTAAAAAAAGGCGAGCCAGTCGAGAAGGCCCTGCGGCGATTGAAAAAGAAAATCGACCGCGAAGGCACGCTCAAGACCGTACGCAACCACCGGCATTTTGAAAAGCCGAGCGAACGGCGCCGGCGCAAGATGAAGGCCGCGCGCTTTTCCGCCATGTTGACCGCCCGCTACGCGGATTTGTAATCCTTTGAATGTTCATGGCCGGATGTGGTCGAATGGTTGGCCGCATCCGGCTTTTGCTTTATGTATTCGCTTTCAACGTGCTGGAATTCCCAGAGGCACACGGACGGCCGCGCCATGCTGCGCGAGATACGGGATCTCGGCTTCGAGTACGCGGAACTGAGCCACGGCACGCGCATCAGTCTGTTGCCCGGCATCATTGAGGCCGTGGAGGCCGGGGAAATCAAAATCTCCAGCGTCCATAATTTCTGTCCGCTGCCCATCGGCATCAATCATTCCGCGCCGAACCTGTATCGCTTTACGTCGGAGAACCCCCAGGAACGGGACAACGCCCTGCGTTGCACGCGCAAGACCATGGAACTGGCGGCGCGCGTCAAGGCGCCGGTGGTGGTGCTGCACTACGGCTCAATGGAACTCAAGGATTACACGGGGAAGCTGATTGATTTAGCCACCCTCGGCATGAAACGGACGCCCAAGTACGAAAAGCTTTGCGCGGAAGTCCTCCGCAAGCGCGAATCCGCCAAGGAACGGCCGATTGAACGCGCCAACGAACTGCTGCGGAAAATCCTGCCCGAAGCCGAGCGCCTTGGATTGAAGCTCGGCATTGAAAACCGGGAAGGCCTCGAGGAACTGCCGCTGGAGGCCGATTACCAGATTTTATTCAAAACCTTGGGCAGTCCGGCCGCGGTTTACTGGCACGACACCGGCCACGCGCAAATCAAGGAGAACCTCGGCTTTCTGGACCATGCCTTCCACCTGGAGGCACAGCGCGACCGGCTCTTCGGCTTCCACATTCATGACACGCTTTTCCCCGGAGATGACCATTGCACGCCGGGAAGCGGCACGGTGAACTTTGCGGCGCTGAAGCCCATGGTCAAGCCCGGGCACATCAAGGTGTTTGAATTCGGACCGGCGATGAGCGTGCATGACGTCAAGGCCGGCGTCGCCCACGTCAAAAAAATCTGGGGCGAGGATTAAGCGGGCGGCGGGTTAATTCGCCGGAGAAATTTTAACCAGCACCACGCCGTGGCTGGGAACGGTGGCGGTGAAGCTTCCGTCGAACTTGCCCGCATCCTGATGCCGCCAGAGATCACGCACGGTCTGGCTGCCGGTGATGCCGAGGTCGGACCATTTGGCGGTGAGAGTGGTTTCTGCGGGGCTGCGATTGAACAGACCGACGGCCTTCGAACCGTCCTCCATGGACTTCGCCCAAACTTCCACTTGGGCGGGTCCGTCACGGACAATCAGCGAAGCCTGCCGGGCGAGCGGATCCTGGTTGACGTCGAGCACCTCGTCGTTGGTCAGCAGGCTGAGGGTGAAATCGTCGAGCTTCGTCAGATCGCAGCCGAGCAGCAACGGGGAGGACAGCAGGCACCAGAGGCTCATGTGGGTATATTGCTCGTCGTGCGTCAGGCGCGTGGGATGCAGATTCCGGCCGCTGCCGACATCCACCCAGCCGAGCACCATCATGTCCGGATCGTCGAAGTGCCCCGGGTTTACGTATTTTTCGTGGCCACCGAGCCGGAAGCCATTGCCGGAGAGGCTGCGCCAGTTGTCGGTGATGTCGTCCGAAGTGCGCCAACTGTTGCCCCCGACCTCCGCGCCCCAGGTCCAGACGTCACCCATGCCATACTGGCAAAGGCTGAAAACGATGTCGCGGTGCGCCTTGTCGAGTGCAGCGCGCATGTCGAAGTAGGGTTTTTTGAACGTATCGAGGGCGAAGGCCGGCCGGCGCCGGGTGCCATCGGTGCCGTTGTCAGTGTTGGTGTCTCGCAGAGCGACTTCGCCGTAGGAGCACCAGTCGTATTTTAAATAATCAAAGCCCCAGGCCGCGTATTGGCGGGCATCCTGGTCCTCATGCTGCCAGCTCGCCACACATCCGCCGCAGGTCAACGGCCCGGGCGAGGAATAAATTCCGGCCTTCAAACCGAGACTGTGAATGTAATCCACCAGACCCTTCATGTCTGGAAAACGCGGGTTGGGAACAATGTTCCCCTCGGCGTCGCGGCCCGGGCCGCCGAGCGAGGCGTCGCGCGCCATGCGCCGGGGATTTTGTTCCCAGTAATCGTCGATGTTGATGTAGGTCCAGCCGTGATGCACGAGGCCGCTGGCGACCATGGCGTCGGCCGCCGCACGTACTTTATCGGCGGTGACGGACGAGCCGAAGCAGTTCCAACTGTTCCAGCCTAGGGCCGGGGTCAGGCTGATAAGCGGGCCGCAAATGATTTTCAACTTTCGTTCCGCCGCGCCCGCGGCATTTTTGGCGCGCAAGGTCACCACATGTTCGCCACTTTTCTTGAGCACGCCGGTGATCTGGCCGGTTTGTGGGTCCACCTTCAGTCCGGAGGGCAGGCCGCCGACGCTGAACGTCATGGGACGGTCGCCGGTGGCGGCGATGGTAAACAGAAACGGACTTCCGGGCCGCACACCGAACACCTTCGCGCCATGAATGGCCGGTACGGGCTCTTCCTTGACGACAATGGGAGGTGGTGGAACAGAATTGGTTGAGGCTCCGGATTTCGATGCGAGCGCGGAAGTGTCCTCGCCTTCCGGGTCAAGCACCACGGGCTTTCCCTCGGTCATCACGATTTTTGCGTCCGCCCAGTCTGCGTGGTCGTGGTCAATTCCGTCTCCCGCATCGCCGACGAAGAGCATCAGTGTTTTCACGCCGTGCAAATCAACAGAAACCGGCTTCGGGACATCGCCGCCGTGCATGATTCCGCTCTCGAACAGTTTCTTGCCGTCACCTATGACCGTGAAAGTGACGGTGCCGTCGGCGGATTCACTGCCGTCCACGCCCACGTCTGCGGTGAATGACTCGGCTTTTCCGTCCAAGCCGATGCGCATGATACTGATGGCGTGCGTGCCGAGGCCGTGTTCGTATTTATGACCGCCGATGACGAGCGGATTGCCGTCCACGGAAAGGTCACGGTGCGGATCACCCCAGCCCTGGCTCACGCGGAGGTCGAGATCAGCGACGTAGTTGGTTTCCGCGGCCCAAACAGCGCCGCCCGAGAGCGCCAGCATACCAAAGACGGCGGCGGTTATCCTGGTGAAGTTCATGAGATGCGAAAGAATAACTGACGGACGACAGAGCGGCCAGTTATTTTGGGCGTTGGCCGTAATAAGCGCCGGGGCCGTGCTTGCGGGAATAATGCTTTTCCAGGAGGACGGACTGCATGGGCCGGACGGCGGGATTGACGCGAAGAGTTTCCGAGGCCATGCGCGCGACCTGTTCCAGCACCACGGCGTTATGGACGGCGTCCTTGACCGATTTGCCCCAGGCAAACGGGGCGTGGCTCGCCACGAGCACGCCGGGGCGTTCGAGCGGATCAAGCCTCCCAAAACGCTCCACGATGACGTGGCCGGTGTTCGCCTCGTAGTCGGTTTTGATCTCGGCAGACTTCAACAGGCGCGTGCAGGGAATCGGGCCATTGAAATAATCGGCGTGTGTGGTGCCGAGAGCGGGGATTTCACGACGGGCCTGTGCCCAGACGGTGCCATACAAACTGTGCGTGTGGACAATGCCGCCGATTTCCTTGAAGGCACGGTAAAGCACCAGATGTGTGGGAGTGTCCGAACTGGGATTGGCCGTGCCTTCAAGCACCTTGCCGGACTCCAGCGAAACCACCACCATGTGCGCGGGTTTCATTACCGCATAGGGCACGCCGGAGGGTTTGATGACCATCCGGCCGCCGGCACGGTCAATGCCGCTGACATTGCCCCAGGTATGGATGACCAGTCCCTCCGCCACGAGTTGCAGATTGGCGTGGCAGACTTGTTTTTTTAAATCCTCAAGCATGGCGAACGGTCATTTCCGGGCGCGGTCGCGGATCTGGATGAGCTGCTTCATCACGTTCGACAAATTGCCGGTCCACGATTCCGTCCCGAAGGCGTCATGCAACTGACGATACAGGGCGTATAGCTCCTTGTAAACGGCATGGCTGGCGGGATTGGGCTTGAAAACACGCGGTTTCAAGCCGGTCATGGCCTTCTGCGCTTCCGCGTAGGAATCGTGGCCACCGGCTTTTTTCCCGGCCACCACGGCGCCGGCGATGGCCGCGCCGAGGGCGCAAGTCTGGCCCGAGCGGGAGACTTTCATGGGCCGGCCGGTGACGTCCGCGTAAATCTGCATCACCAGCGGATTTTTTTCGGCAATGCCGCCGCAATTGACGACTTGCTCCACCTTGACGCCGAATTCCTCGAAGCGGTTGATGATTGTCAGGGCGCCGAACGCGGTGGCCTCAATGAGGGCACGATAAATCTCCGCGGGCGTGGTGTAGAGCGTCTGGCCCAGGAGCAGGCCGGTGAGCCGCTGATCCACGAGGATGGTGCGGTTGCCGTTGTTCCAATCCAGCGCGAGCAGGCCCGACGCGCCGGGCTTCATTTTCGCGGCCGCCTGGCTCAGGGCCTCGTGCGAGCCCGCCTTGCCGCCAAGCGGCCGAATGTAATTGACGAACCAGTTGAAGATGTCGCCCACGGCGGATTGTCCGGCTTCCAACCCATAGTAGCCGGGAAGGATGCTGCCGTTGACGATGCCGCAGAGGCCGGGAACGTCCGCAAGCTGCTGGCCGAGCGGGACGGTCATGGTGTCGCACGTGCTGGTGCCAATGGCCTTGACGAGCGTGCCGGGGGTGATGCCGCAACCAACCGCGCCAAGGTGGGCGTCGAACGCGCCGACAGCCACCGGCAAGCCGGCGGACAAGCCCGTTCGCTTCGCCCACTCAGGGGTCAGGCCGCCAACCGCGTGGTCAATGGCGCGGACGCGTGGACACAACCGCGGGCGCAGCCGGGCCAGTTCGGCATCAAGTTGCGCGAGAAATTCTTCGTCTGGAAAACCGCCCCAACCCCCGTTGTACATTGCCTTGTGACCAGCGGCGCAGATGCCGACGGTGAGGCGTTCCGGGGCCTCGGTGCCGGTCAGAGCGGCGGGTACCCAGTCCGCAAATTCCACCCAGGAATGCGCGGCGCGGAAGACATCCGGGCTGGTGCGCAGGCAATGAAGAATTTTGCTGAAGAACCATTCGCTGCTGTAGATGCCGCCGCATTTGGCGAGGTATTGCGGGCGAATCTTCCGCGCGAGCGCGGTGATTTCTGCGGCTTCGGCGACGCCAGTATGGTCCTTCCACAACCAGGCAAGTGCGGCCGGGTTTTTGGCGAATTTTTTGTTGAAGGCCAGCGGACAGCCGCGCGCGTCCACGGGAATTGGCGTGCTTCCCGTGGTGTCCACGCCCAGGCCGATGACCTGTTCCGGCTTGAAACCGCGCACAGATTTTTTCGCGAGCGCGAGTGCTTTTTTGATGGTGATTTCGGCGCCAGCGAGGTAATCGGCCGGGTGCTGGCGGGCAAGATTTGGGTCGGAGGAAAGGATCACGCCCTGTCGGCCATGGGCATAATTCCAGACGGCGGAGGCGACCTCACGCCCCTGGGCGACATCCACGATGAGGGCGCGTACAGAATTGGTTCCGTAATCCAATCCGATCGAATACCGGGCGGCCATGGGAATCGAAGGTCCTGCTCAGACCTTGTGATGAAAGGTTTCCCAGCCCTTGTAATTGACGAGGGCGTCCTCGATGGCGGCCGCGACTGAGGCCTTGGTGGCAGCGACATGGTGCTCGTAGCCGCGGCGGCAGATGAAGTGCAGCAGCTTCTGGAATTCCGGAACTTCAATGACGCCGTAGCCGCCGAAGGTGTCGAGCTTGTCCTCGGTGAAGCGGCCTTCGCCAATGTAGCCGGAGATGCGGCCGTTGAGGTCGTCCGTGGAGATGCGGCAATAGGTAAACGGCCCGGGGGCGATGCG
>DATMLG010000199.1:0-6778 GCA_035570675.1 Verrucomicrobiia bacterium
AGCGCGGGCACGTGGTCGGCTACATGGGGGACGGCATCAACGACGCGCTGGCGTTGAAGGTTTCCGACGTGGGGATATCGGTGGACACGGCGGTGGACGTGGCGAAGGAGGCCGCGGACATCGTGTTGCTGGAGAAGAGCCTGCTGGTGCTGGAGGAGGGGATTCTGGAGGGGCGCAAGGTGTTCGGCAACATCATCAAGTACATCCGGATGGGGGCGAGCTCAAATTTCGGCAACATGTTCAGCTTCACGGGCGGCACGCTGTTTCTGCCGTTTGAGCCGATGTCCTCGCCGCAAATCCTGGTGAACAACCTGCTTTACGATTTTTCACAACTGGCGATTCCAACGGACAAGGTGGACGAGGAATATCTGCTGAAGCCGCGCAAGTGGAACATCGACAACGTGAAGAAGTTCATGATTTACGTGGGGCCGATCAGCTCGATTTTCGATTACGCGACGTTCGGGCTGATGTGGTTTGTTTACCACTGTTCGACCCATGCGGCGGAGGGCGATTACCAGTCCCATTTGTTTCAGACGGCGTGGTTCGTGGAATCGCTGCTGACGCAGACGCTGATTGTGCACATCATCCGGACGAACCGCATTCCGTTCATCCAAAGTTCGCCAAGCTGGCAGTTGTTTTTGAGCACGATGACCATCATGGCCATCGGGTCGTGGCTGCCGTATTCGCCGATGGCGCATTTCCTGGGGTTTGTGCCGCTGCCGGCGTCGTTGTGGCTGTGGCTCGCGGGGTTCTTGCTTTCGTACTCGGTCCTTTGCCATCATGTGAAGGTCTGGTTCCTGAACAAGTTTGGAACCGATTAGCAGCCCGAAAAAAAATTATGGACATTGCTGTTTCTTTAAGAACGCATCGCCGACAAGGCGTGACGAAGGCGCATGGCCAAAATGGCCCTGTGACTGAGGAACAACGAAGTCGCCGGGTGGTTTTCGGAGAAACCCCCGGGCTGAGGCTCTTTTGGCCCGGGTCTTTGTTGCTCCTCGCTCACAGATCCTTTCGGATATGCTCGCTCGTCTCGCCTTGCCCCGGGCCAAAATCCCTCTCAGCAGCAATATCCAGAATTTTTTAACGGGCTGCCTGACATGAAAACACTTTTGAACGCGCTGCAGGAAGGCCGGTTCGTCGAGCTGCCGGAGACGAACAAGGCGCAGGCGCTGAATTACCTGGCGAACCTGATCGAGGCGATGCCGGACATCAGCCCGGGGACGGACGTGGCGGGGGCGGTGATGACGCGGGAGCAGCAGTTCAACACGAGCATCGGGATGGGCTGGGCGTGCCCGCACATGCGGACGCCGCATGAGGGAGGAATGATTTGCGCGGCGGGCTGGAGCCCGGCGGGGATTGATTACGGGGCCAGCGACGGCAGGCCGGTGCATTTCGTGGTGATGTATTATGTGCCGGACTCGCAGAAGAATGTTTATTTGAAGGAGGTCTCGGCGCTGGTCAAGGCGATCCAGAAGAAGCAGGGCGACCAGGAGATGCCGGCGATGCCGTCGCTGGCGGCGGCGCGGGACTGGATCCTGGACCTGGTGTCCATTTCGCTGGAGAGCCAGGTGTCCGACGCGAAGGCGCGGATGATTCATCTGGAGGCGAGACAGGCGGTGGCGACCTCGGTGGCGGGCGGAGCGCCGCCGGACGGGCTGCCGTATGCGATTGTGCCGGTGTCGTTTCTGGTCAATCCGGGCGCGCGCACGGTAGTGCTGTCGCAGGACCCGGAGATGGTGACGAGGCTGGAGGCGGCGGGGGAAATGGACGCGGCGCTGGCGAAGCAGGCGCCGTTCGAGCACGGCGGTTACAAGGTTTTGTTTCGGAGCGTGTCCGCGTATCAAAACAAACGGCTGCTATACGATTGCCTGGCCATCAAGTTGAACGGGGCGGTAGGGGCGGTGGAGAAGCCCAAAAGTTGAGGGTTGAGGGTTGGGAGTTGAGGACCACAGAGGGCACAGATTTTCACAGAGAGGCAGGAATGGTGGACTTCCAAACTGCGGCGACGTATGCTACTCAAAGGAACCGTTTTGACTTTTTGCGTTTGCGCGGAAGATATTCCACCGCAGTTTCGTTCAAAACGGCAACTGCGCCTAATGCAGTGCTCAGCGGCTTGAACTCAATTTGTAATTTTGAATTTCCAAACAGGGAGGCATTCTCGTTCATCAGTCGTGAGGCAGCCATTTTGCAGTAGGCTGTGTCGAGTTCCACTCCAATGCTGTTCCTGCCATGCTTGAGTGCGGCGACCATCGTCGTCGCGGTGCCGCAGAACGGATCGACCACCGTATCGCCGACAAACGAAAACATCTGTACCAGCCGGGAGGCGAGTTCGAGTGGATACGGTGCGGGATGCTCCTTTGTGGATGCGCCGGTCAAATTCCAGAACTGTTGAAACCATTTATCGAACTTGTCCTTGGAAATCATGCTTAACCGACGTTGATCTTCAGTAGGTTTGCGGTAACCGCCGGGCTTCCGCTGCATGAGGATAAACTCGATGTCGTTCTTTATAATGGCGTTTGGCTCATAAGGCTTGCCCAAGAACTTTGAACCGTTGCTCACCTCATAACTGGCATTCGAGATTTTGTGCCAAATAATTGGGTTAAGATTGTCGAAGCCGATTTTGCGACACGCCACGCAGATATCTGAGTGCAATGGGACAACCGTATGTCGTCCATTATTTTCTTTGCGTGAAAGGCAAACATCACCAACGACACACACAAGACGACCTCCCGACACGAGGATGCGGAAAGCTTCGCGCCACACACGACTGAGTTCCAAGAGAAAGGACTCGTAGTCCTCAACGTGGCCAAGCTGTCCTTCGGAATCGTTATATCGCTTCAAGGTCCAATACGGCGGTGAAGTTACCACGAGATGGACCGATTCATCGGGAATGAATGAGAGGTCGCGCGCGTCCCCCTGCACCAGACGGTGGACCGTTGGTATTTCGTCTATTGTCCGGGGACCGGATGTCGCGTACTTCATAGTTCTTTGATTCGTCCTGAAAACGCCGCCACATGCCCGACCAAGGAATTGGCGAACATTTGGAATGTAAGATCAGAAGCGGGTTCGGAGTATCCACCATTCGCTCCTTTTTCAGCGTTTGACATCATAAAGGCGGCGGCATCGTAGTGGCGCTCCAAGACGAGGCGGCGACAAAAGAGTTCATAACGCTTTGCATAAGATGAGTTTTCAAACTCGGGAAACACTTTGAAATGGGGCTCTTTAACACTGACAGGACGGTTTGAAGGGACGCAGTCCTCAAGAAGGAACATATATCCGATCCATGGCCGAACCTTTGATCCAAATGCTTTCTCGCGGAAAGCCGTCCACAGATCCAAAGCACTGCCCATTGCTTCTTCAGTGCGATTATTGAAATTGTTACCAAATGACGGACCAACCTGGGATTTGGCTTCCAACGCCGCCACCAACTAGCCCTTCACGACAACGATGAAATCCCATTTCTTGTTCTGTCGAAAATAACCGGGCAACTCAAGCGATTCCTCATGATAAATGTTCGCCTGGTCAATTCCCGATTCAATTACGAGTTTTCTCAGCAATTCGATGAAACCATCCATCTGTGCGCCGCCTGTTACCGCTGAACGTAAACCTTGATCGGATCCACCGGCCGCACGTTGTTTCTGCAACTGCTTGGAACGAGTTTGCCAATAAAACTTAACCGCATCTGGAACCAAGTTCCGCAGTTGGGCAAGAGTTGAAGGGTTTTTAGCCATGGTATTGGCGGGCGCAGCGGAATTACGCCACGGCTTCAATATTATCGCTAACGGCGGAGCGTGTCGAGATGGTCGAGGTGATAAGACGTGCCCATGAGCGAATGCTACGAAATCTGGCACGAGTGGTCAACGGGAGTTGATGACACGCGGATTCTGTTCGGGAGTCGTACTTCGCGCTTTTTTCGGTTTGAGATTTGACAAATGGAGCGGTGTGGTGGAGAGTGCGGGCGCGGTTGGGAAAGTGAGCCGCCTTCGCCAAGGTTTCGGCGCCCAAGGCGTTGAGAGCGGGGACAGAAAGAGGAGGAGAAAGCAACGAATTATGGATTGGCGATTTTATTATGGAATCGCGGATTGTGGCTTTGCGGCGAGACGCCCCAAAGAACCCGCGAGACGTGGGCAGGCAGAGCCTGCACCCAATATGAAAACAGCAACGGGGCTTCTGGGCGAGCGGTCCTTCCGGACGGGCACAAAGCTTTCGCCCATCCAATTTGGATTTGTCGGCGCAAGCATCTGATTTCTCGCCGGTTGGGACCAATTTCGACGTTTTTAGACCCATTTCTCAGTCGCAAGGGTTTGGTTTCTCGCCGGTTACAAGAATTGCGGGGAATAATTTCTCAGCAGGCGGAGCCTGCACCCAATGTTGCGGATCCGCCTTCGCTGAAGCTCCCGGCTATGGCGGACAAGGCGTGGACAAGGTGGGAATCCGACGCCTGGCGACGGGTAAAGACGCTTAGTAAATTTTTTTGGGTGAAAAGTCAGGGCTCACCGGGAGGTTCGCCCTACCTGGATCAGGGCAGCGGCGCGCTGCCTTTCAGGGTATTGACGGGAGGGGTGGGCGGTCTTAGGGTTGCGGAGTACCGAAGTTGCGGGGAGCCAACCGTCGGTTCCGGGGTCGGAATCGCAAAGGCTGAGAGTGTCGCGCAGGAGCGCGGCAGACCCGTTGAACCTGCTCCGGATAATGCCGGCGAAGGGAGCCACTAGCGTGGCGGCCATTTCTGCAAAAAAAGGCCAACTTTCCCTTCGTCGCTTCATCCGCAGCAATCCGTCAAAGTCGCAAAGTTTGATTATGATTGCCAAACGAGATTCGATTGAACCGCAGAGCGGCGAGCGCCTGCCCAATTCCAGCCGGGTGTATGTGAATGGGAAAATTCACGCGGATGTGCGGGTGCCGTTCCGGGAAATCAAATTGAGCGCGACGAAGACGCATGATGGCAAGGAGGAAGCAAACGCACCGGTGCGGGTGTATGATTGCAGCGGGCCATGGGGCGACCCGGATTTCAAGGGCAATGTGGAGGAAGGGCTGCCGGCGGTGCGTCGGGACTGGATTTTGAAGCGCGGCGGCGTGACGGAATATGATGGCCGCAAAAGCACGGCGAAGGACGATGGTTACCTGAGCGAGGCGCACGCGGAAGCGCGCGGCGAGGCGAGATACAAAATTCAAAACGCAAAATTTACGCGCCGGCCGTTGCGGGCGAGCGCGGGACATCCGGTGACGCAGCTTTGGTATGCGCGACAGGGAATTGTTACACCGGAGATGGAGTTCATCGCGATCCGCGAAAACATGAAGATTGCGGAATGCCAAACGCAGATGGGGGATTTAAGGAAGGATTTGGCGCGGAATGATCTTTCCAAGCAGCATGCGGGTTCGGCGCAGGGGGCAAGTCTGGCGCCGGGAATATTCGGGCGGTTTCCGCAGCGGATTCCGTCGGAGATAACGGCGGAGTTTGTGCGGAGCGAGGTGGCGGCGGGGCGGGCGATCATTCCGGTGAACATCAATCATCCGGAGAACGAGCCGATGATCATCGGGCGGAATTTCCTGGTAAAGATCAACGCGAACATCGGGAACAGCGCGGTGGCGTCGTCGGTGGAGGAGGAAGTGGAGAAGATGCGTTGGGCGACGAAGTGGGGCGCGGACACGGTGATGGATTTGTCCACGGGTAAAAACATTCATGCGACGCGGGAATGGATTTTAAGGAATTCGCCGGTGCCGATCGGGACGGTGCCGATTTACCAGGCGCTGGAGAAGGTGGGCGGGCGGGCGGAGGAATTGACGTGGGAGATTTACCGGGACACGCTGATTGAGCAATGCGAGCAGGGGGTGGATTATTTTACGATTCACGCGGGGGTGCTGCTGCGGTTCATTCCGCTGACGGCGCGGCGGATGACGGGGATTGTGTCGCGCGGGGGCAGCATATTGGCGAAGTGGTGCCTGGCGCATCATCAGGAGAATTTCACCTACACGCACTGGGACGAGATTTGCGAGATCATGGCGGCGTACGACGTGAGCTTCAGCATCGGCGACGGTTTGCGGCCGGGTTCGATTGCGGACGCGAACGACGAGGCGCAATTCGGGGAATTGAAGACGCAGGGCGAATTGACCGAGCGCGCGTGGGAACACGGGGTGCAGGTGATGAACGAGGGGCCGGGGCATGTGCCGATGCACATGATCGAGGAAAACATGGCGAAACAACTGGAGTGGTGCCACGAAGCGCCGTTTTACACCCTGGGACCGTTGACGACGGACATCGCGCCGGGGTACGACCACATCACGAGCGGCATTGGCGCGGCGATGATCGGCTGGTACGGCTGCGCGATGCTGTGTTACGTGACGCCGAAGGAACATCTGGGCCTGCCGGACAAGCAGGACGTGAAGGACGGGGTGATCACATACAAGATTGCGGCGCACGCGGCGGACCTGGCGAAGGGGCATCCGGGCGCGCAATACCGGGACAACGCGTTGAGCAAGGCGCGGTTCGAGTTCCGGTGGGAGGACCAGTTTAATTTGAGTTTGGATCCCGAGACGGCGCGGGAATATCATGACGAGACGCTGCCGCAGGAAGGGGCGAAGGCGGCGCATTTTTGCAGCATGTGCGGGCCGCATTTTTGCTCGATGAAGATAACGGAGGACGTTCGCAAATACGCGGCGGAGCAGGGCATCGCGGAGGAAGAGGCGTTGAAGCGGGGGATGGCGGAGAAGTCGCGGGAATTTGTGGAGAAGGGGGCGGAGGTTTACGGCAAGGCTTGAGGCGGGCTTGCCATAGGGGTCG
>DATMLG010000200.1:0-10566 GCA_035570675.1 Verrucomicrobiia bacterium
GGCGAAGGAATTTCCGGTGTCGGTGCAGTTCCAGAATTTCCGGGATTAGAGCGGTTTAATAAATACTACAGTCGCATGCAGACTAGAGTCGGGATTTGCCCGGCAAGGTGACAAAATGGCGCTGGGAAGTGAGGTTTTGGCCCGGAAAATGCTGATTTCCGCGGCAATGGCTGCTGAAAACAAAACGGACACTGTTATTATATCCCGGATTCCACCGAAAAAGCTGCTGCTGGTGGATGACATTCCCGACCTCGCGCGCGCGTTCGAAACAATGCTTCTCAAGCTCGGACACACAGTGGAAGTTTCACCCGACGGCAAGGACGCGTTGACGCGGTACAAGCCGGGGAAATATGACCTGGTGATCACGGATTATTCGATGCCCCGCATGAACGGCGTGGAACTGGCGGAGATAGTAAAGCGGCGGTCGGCAGAGCAACTGATTTTAATGGTGACGGCCTATACGTTCACGATCGCGGCCTACGATGGACGGCCGCTGCCGGTGGATGCGATTCTACGAAAGCCATTTCGTCCCAAGGAATTCAACGACACTCTGGCCGAGTTATTTCTGCCCAAGATGGGCAATGAAACTCAGGTGGCAGAAATGGCTTGAGCAATTTGGACTGTTCGCGCGGCACAAAAAGGCGCGGGCAGGGGTTTTGCAGAGCCATCAGGAAAGCCAGTCCCGTTTAATGTGCAAGAGGAGGGGCGGACAGCGACGACAGGTCGTTTGGCGTAATCACGGTATTGGTGGAGGACGTTCTTGGTAATTGCGTGTGGTTGCTGACGTAGCGCGAGAAGGAATTGTCCATGGCAACGGAGTCGCACCACAGCAGGTGCGGGATATGACCGTAAAAAACCGCCAACTGACGCCGGGCGGATTCGGAGGGTTGGCCCTCCAAGCCGTAGAGGTACAGGGCGCCCACAAGTCCGGTGCGGTCCGACCCGCTTTTGCAATGAATTAGGATGGGCTTGGGAGCGTCCCGAATGGTGGCGAGGATTTCGTCCATTTGCTCGTCCGTGAGTTCATGAGTGGCGGATAACGCGTAATCGAAATGTTGGACTCCCAGTTCCCGCGCGGTGTTGGTCTCGGCGACATACCAATCCTTTCCCTCCCCGGCGCCGCGCAGGTTCAGGATGCTTTTGATGCCGTATTCCGGAATGATGGCGGCGAGGGCATCCGCGTTCATCTGTGCCGACCGGTAAACCAGGCCCCGGGAAACGACGTGGAAATTATGGTGGGCCACGACGGAAAAAACGAACGCGCCCAGCGCCAGACCGGGCAGGAGCAGCAATAACAACAATCGCCGGATCCAGCACACCAGGCCGTTATTTAATTTGGAGGACATCAAGAATTTTTCATTCAGGCAACGACTGCCGCCTGTCATTTCCATCGAAAATGAAAAAGGCACGCCGAGAACTGCAGCTTAAACATGCCGCATGTTTGCCTGTCCGTCCATACAAAATAAGGCGGCGTCTGCGTCAGAACAGCACGCGCGATCGGAAACAAAGTTCGTAAAATATTGAAGCTAAGGCCAAAGAAATTTGGGCAGTTGAAAACAGGGCGGGTGAGGCAGGTTCCAAAGTGACTGTCCCAATAATAGGCAGGTTAATTCCGCGGGCGCATTCATTGTGAAAATATGTCAACGGGAGGCGGTCATCTGAACGATAGGTGGACAGATTTTTGGCGGAGCGATGCGGTTGGCATGAGCGGACGTTCCCGGGGAAAACCGGGCGTGAAAAAAGTCGGACGGGCATGTTTGTTGCTGAAAGGGCAGGCATGACATGCGCGCCGACCAGGAGAACCGCCCGATGGGGTTGTCTGGCGCTGCTTTTTTTTTCGTCCGTCCACGTGGCCCTCGCCACGGACGACGTCCCTATGACGCGCGAGCAATTTCTTCTGCTACAGCAGCAGAACCAGCAGATGCAGCAGCAGCTTGAGAAGCAGCAGGAGTTGATCGACTCGCTGACGCGCAAGGTCTCGGAAATCCAGCAGGCGCAGCCACCCTCGGGCCAGGTCCCGCCGTCGGCAAACGATGGAACAGAAGCGCCGCCTGTGGAGCAGGCGTTCCATTTCGGCAGGGTGGACATCAGCGGCGAGGGCGGGCTGGCCTTCTTTGATTCCCAGACGGGTGGGCAGACGCCGAATGCGGAATTCCGGGTGGACGAGGCGCGTATTTTTTTGGAGGCGCCGGTCTGGGACGAGGTGTATTTTTACACGGAGATGGACCTTGCGACGCGGGAGCAAAACGATCTGGCCCTGCGCTACAGCGAGCTTTATCTGGATTTTGAAAACATGTCCCGGTTGTGGGGCGGGGACCGGATGCTGACCCTGCGCGTGGGGCGTTTTTACATACCATTCGGCGAGGAATATCAGGACCGCTTTGCGATTGATAATCCGCTGATTTCGCACTCCGTGAGCGACCTGTGGGGGGCGGATAATGGCGTGCAACTTTTCGGCGCCATGGACGGGGTGTCCTACAATCTTGCGGTGCAAAGCGGCGGAAGCTCGGCATCCCGCGATTTTACCGGGGACAAATCTGTCGCCGGGCGCATCGGTTATGATCCGGCGAAATGGCTGCACCTGAGCGTCAGCGGCATGCGGACCGGCGAGCTGGACGTTCAAAATGACGTTGTGTCCGCCCTGTGGTTCGGGAACGGATTTTTCCGGTCGCTGGGTTCGCCGGCCACGACGCGGTTTCAGGCCAATCTGGTGGAGGGTGACGTGCAAACCCGCTTTTCCATTCTGCAATTGAAGGCGGCGGGCGGCTACATCAATTATGGGGACAACGACCCCAACGGCAGCAATCATCGCGACGTTTACTACTATTACGTGGAGGGAAAATACGATTTCACC
Organism: Verrucomicrobiia bacterium; assembly: GCA_035570675.1. Classification (GTDB taxonomy): domain Bacteria; phylum Verrucomicrobiota; class Verrucomicrobiia; order Limisphaerales; family Pedosphaeraceae; genus DATMLG01. The sequence goes on from DATMLG010000200.1 coordinate 2,855, forward strand.
CGGAAATTCTACTGTGCGGCGCGGATGAGCGAGGTGTTCGCGCACAACGGCTTTCCGATCGTGGGCAACGGGCCGATGGGAACCTATCTCTTTGGCGATTTGACCACCCAGTACTGGCGGCTGAGCCTGGGCGCGGGCTATGCATTCAGCAATAACCTCGTGGTCAAGGCTGAATACAGTTTGAACCGTGGCGTGGAGCTGGACGGCACGCCGCGCGACCAGGAGGATGCCTTCGCCCTGGAAACCGCCTTCCAATTTTGACGATGAGAACATTATTGATGCTGGGAATGATGGTTTGCTGCGGCGGCGCGGCGGTGCGCGCGGGAAACATCACCGGGACGGTGCATGCCGAGGGCAAGGCCGGCATGGGGCCGGACGCATCCGACGGCAGGTACGCGAGCCACGAATTCAAGTTTGTGCCGAAGGTCGACTATGCCGCGATGCGGCGGGATTTTGTGATCTACATTGACGGGCCGCTGTCGAACACGCCGCCGGCGGCGACCAATTCGCGGGCGGAGGTGGCGACCGTCAAGGTTTCGCAAAAGCGCGCGATGTTCATGCCGCACGTATTGCCAGTGATGGTTGGCACCACCGTGGAGTGGCCGAACAAGGACGACATTTACCATAATGTATTCTCCTATTCGGAGGCGAGGTCCTTCGACCTCGGACTTTACAAGGACTCGGCCGGGAAGGCGGTGACGTTTGACAAGCCCGGCCAGGTGGATGTGTTCTGCTCCATTCACGCGAACATGAGTTGTGTGGTGCTGGTTCTGCAAAATCCGTATTTTGCCGTCACGGATGACCGGGGTGGTTACACGATCACGAATGTTCCGGCCGGAACCTACCGGCTGAAGGCATGGCATGAGAGACTGCCGCCGCAGACCATGGAGATCATCGTGCCGGAATCCGGCGCGGTGAAGGCGGACTTTACGATGGGTATCACCGGCCTGCCCACTGAATGAACGCCATGAATTCTTCATCCTTCAAACGGCGGATCAGTTTTCAGGCGAAAGTCCTCCTGCCCGTGGTGACGGTGATGATCCTGCTTGTGGTCGCCACGATGTGGCTGGTCAACCGCCGCATCAGCGCCCAGCTCCACGAGCAGGCCATGCAGGAACTGGACGCCAGCCGCAACAGCTTCATGCGCAACCAGCATAGTGATGCCGGCCACATCCTTTCGGAATACAATCATATCGTCAATGAGCCGAGGTTCAAGGCGGTCACCAAACAGGCCGACTTCGCCACCACCGAGGATGCCCTGAAGCGCATCATCGACGAGTATATCAACGACGACGGCGCCAGCATCGCCACCTTCACTTTTCTGGAGGACAATGAGCATCGCGTCGCCACCGCCAACCGCGACCCCCGGATGGACACCGCGGAATTCCAGGGCTGCAGCGCGGTTGCGATACAGAAAGCGGCGAAGGGCACGCCGCAGGTTGACACCGTCTGCCTCGGCACCAAGTTGTTTTACGTCATCGCATTGCCGGTCAAGCCCTCCGACGGGGAAATTTCGGGCGTCGTGACCTTTGGCGTGGCGCTGCCGGAGAATGAGGCGCGCGACATCAAGCAGGTGACGCGGAGCGAAATCGTGTTTCTTGCGGACGGGAAGGTGGTGGCCTCGAGTCTTGCCTCTCATGACCTTGATGCGCAACTTGCCGCCGGCTTTGGCAAGTTGTCCGCGGCGGATTCCCGCCTGAACGGCCGCCAGACCGGCGAAATCACGGTGGGCACCGACCATTTTCTGTGTCAGGCCGGCCGGTTTCCTTCGCTGAGCGGCGATGGCCGCCTTGGGTATCTGTTGCTTTCCTCGTACTACGGCCAGTCCACCGCCGTCCTCAAGGCCACGAAGCAGATGCTCCTCGCTGTGGGTTTGATGGGCGTGTCCTTGAGCACCCTGATCGTCTGGTTCCTCGTGGGGAAGGTGACGCAACCGTTGCGGCAATTGCGTGACAGCGCCGAAGCTGTGGGCCGCGGTGATTTTTCCCACCGGGTCGAGGTGACTTCCTCTGATGAATGCGGTGAACTGGCAGCGGTGTTCAACCAGACCACGGAAAACATCAAGACTTCGCGCGAGGAACTGGAAAAAACCGTCGAAACGCTGAAGACCACGCAGAACCAGTTGATCCAGAGCGAAAAATTGTCCGGCATCGGCGAGTTCGTGGCCGGCGTCGCGCATGAATTGAACAATCCGCTGACCTCCGTGATGGGTTTTGCGGAGTTGCTGCAACAATCGGACATGGCCGAGCAGCAACGCCGGTATCTCGACGTGATCGCCAAGAGCGCCAAGCGTTGCCAGAAAATTGTCGCCAGCCTCCTCAGCTTTGCGCGGCGTCACGCGCCCGAACGCAAGGTCGTGTGCGTGAACGAAATTGTCGAATCCGCCGTCGAGATTCTCCAATACCAGATGCGCACGAGCAACATCGAGGTCATCACCCAGCTTGATCCGAATCTCCCGGCCACGGAGGTGGATTCGCACCAGATGCAGCAGGTCTTCCTCAACATCATCAACAACGCGCGCCAGGCGATGGAGGGCCGCCCGGTGAAGGGCCTGCTCCGCGTCACCACCGAGTCGTCCGACGACAAGGTGCGCATCATCATCCAGGACAACGGACCGGGCATCCCGCCGGAAAACATCACGAAGATTTTCAATCCGTTCTTCACCACCAAGGAAGTGGGGAAGGGAACCGGCCTGGGCTTGAGCCTGTGTTATGGGCTGGTCAGCGAGCACGGTGGAACCATCACGCCCAGCAGCGAACCCGGTCAGGGCGCGACCTTTACCATCGAATTGCCCGTCTCCTACGCAAGCGCCGGCGCGGCGGACAAGAAGGCGACCGGCCCGCTGCCCGTCCAGGCGAAGAGCGAGGGCGTGGGCAAGCGCGTGCTCGTCATTGACGACGAGGACACTATTTTGCAGATGATCAACGCCGCGCTCACCATGAACGGTTACAAGGTGGACGTGGCGCGGGACGGTGAATCCGCATTGCGGCGCCTGGGGCAGTATCATTACGATCTCGCGTTGTGCGACTGGAAGATGCCGGGCTTGAACGGCCAGCAGGTGTATGAACGTCTCCACGCCACCGACCCGGACATGTCGCGCCGGATCATCTTCATCACCGGCGACGTCGTTAACGAGAAGACCCAGCAATTCCTCAGTTCGCAGCACAAGGTTTGCCTGTCGAAACCCTTCACGCTCGGAGAATTTCGCTCCGCCATCAACCGCGTGATGACCCCTGGCGCCGCGGAAAGTTGAGCGGAATCAACACTCCGAATTCGCCGGGGCTTCAAACTCCAGGGGGCGCATTTTAAATTTCGCGCGCGCGCTGCTATATTCCAAATTGTCCACGACGCGAGTTCATTTTGCAGACTCTCTGTGACTGCATGAACATGCTGTGGATTCCCCGCCTTATGAGAGCTAATATGTGTCATTAGCTTGGCTGACTCAATGCGTGGTCTCGTCGAGACCCGCCGCCGAGATTTGAAGCCGTGCTGATGGTCCCGGTCATCGCCTGCGCCGCGGGTGATGAGCGGGTCACTCATGACCCATGCCGTACCCAACGATAAAATAAACTCAAATAAAAGGAACAATATGACATATTCGACATCCGGGAACCATGGACGGCGGATGGGCGCCTGCGGGGTTAACTTGATTAAAGGACGAATGGACATTGCCCGGCGGCGCTCAAAACGGGCGGCGCTGAGCCTGTTTTTAGTGTCGGTATTTCTTTCGGCATCGTCGTTGTTTGCCGGAGTCATGATGGAAGGTTTCTACTGGAATTGTCCCGGTCCATGGTATCCCACCATGCAATCAAACGCGGCTTCCCTCAAAAACATGGCCGGCGGTTATGGCATCAACCGCATCTGGTTTCCGGTGCCGCAGAAATCCGCCAGCGGCGGGTATTCCATGGGTTATGATCCCTATGACTATTATGATCTTGGCTCCTACAGCCAAAACGGCGGACCCGGGACCCACTTCGGCACGCAGGCCCAGTTGAAAAGCGCCATTGCCGCCTACAAGGCCCAGGGCATCTCGTGCATCGCGGACATTGTCTTGAATCACCGCACCGGCGGCGCGAGCGAAAGCAATCCTTACACCGGCGGAACTTCCTACACCGACTTCAGCGGCGTCGCCAGCGGCATGTGCAAATGGCATTGGGACTCCTTTCACCCGAATTACCAGGAAGTCAGCGACGAAGGGACCTTCGGCGGTTACCCCGATATCTGCTACGTCAACTCGCCGCCGTACAATGACATGAAGGCCTGGCTGACCTGGCTCGAAAGCCCCAGCAACGCCGGGTTCGACGGCTGGCGCTATGATTATGTCCTGGGCTATCATTCCTGGGTGGTGCATGACATGAACGCCTCGTCCAGTCCGACGTTCACCGTCGGCGAATACTGGGACACCAGCGTGGCGAACCTCGACACCTGGGTGAACGCGGTCGGCTCCTCCTCCGTCTTCGACTTCCCCCTCTATTACACCATGCAGACTTTCTGCGACGACACCAGCGGTGGCGGCAATCTCGCGGACATCCTGAACACCACGAAATCCTACGCGGCGAGGAACCCGACCCGGACCGTCACCTTTTGCGCGAACCATGACACCGACCAGATCACCACGGACAAAATGATGGCCTATGCCATCATCATCACCTACCAGGGCTACCCCTGCATTTTCTGGCAGGACTATTACAATTACGGCTTGGCAACCGGCGGCGGCAGCGGCAGCGGCTGGGGCAACGGCATCAACCAGCTCGTCTGGTGCCGCGAAAAGCTCGCGGCCGGCGCGCCGAACATCCAGGTATTGGAAAGCAGCGATCCGCAATGCCTGATTTACGGCAGCTACGGCAGTTCCACCACCTCGCCCGGCTACATCGTCGTGGTCAACTCCAACCCGACGGCTTGGAAGGGCTACACCGTCACCACCGCCAACGGTTATTTGATGAACCAGACCTTGAAGGCCTATGCCTGGTCCTCGACCATCAGCGGCCAGAACTACGCGCCCAACAACCAGTCCTGCGGCAGCTCCGGCAGCGTGCAGGTTTGGGCTCCGCCCCGCGGCTACGCCGTTTATTCCGTCAACGGCCTCTGAGCATTTGCCACGAACGCAGGCGGGGCGTGAACCACATGCCCCGCCTGCCGTTTAATTTCCCTCGATCAATATGCGGGAAATCAACCACTTGCGCCGAACTCGCCCATCCCTCCTCGCGCCTGACGCCCCCGCGCCTCAAGCCTGATTCTTAAGCGGCCCCAAGCGGCCCAAAGCGGCCCAGTCCCAACCGTCGTCAAAAGGATTTTCCCATCCCCAGACGCGGGAAATCAACCACTTGCGCTGATTTATTCGCCGCTACCTGGAATGGAGGGCATTGCTTCGTCAATGCCCTGACTCTTCCCTTCTGTCCATTTCCCGACTCAAATGGTGGCGTGCCACCGGCACCGGAGAAAAAAATTTATCCGGTACCAAGCGGTACCAGCCGGTACGAAGCGGTACGGTCACGCCATTTTTGCCGATCAACCGACGCCCCCTGGACGCTTTGGACTTTGGGCATTGGACTTTGGACTCCCTCTTTTTCCCCCAGGTCCCGCTACGCGGCAATATCCGGCATTACCCGGCAATACGCGGACGAAGGTCCATTTCCTTGCCGCGTATTGCCGCCTGACAGTTCGCGTATTGCCGCGTAACCAATTTTCTTGCCGCGTAAAATCAGGAAGACCCGGGCTGTAGTGCCGGTTTCCGACCGTGGTCCGACGACTTTGGACCTTGGGCTTTGGGCCTTGGGCCTGGCAATCCTTCCACCCCGTTGCAACGATTTCACGTTTTAACGATTTAACGCCCAATTAAATTGTCAAAGAACCCACTCGGCATCGATGCCCGATGCATTCGTTTGCTGCTCACGGCTCACCGCTAACAGCTCACTGTCTTGGGGCTTCCTCCTGCCCAACCGTCACCAACACCTAAGACCCTACCCCAATTCCCGGTTTTGTCAAATCACCGATAATTGTTTAATTCGCGCCCGGCACAAAAAACACCTGCTCAATCATTGACTCGTTCAACACGCGCTCTTTGCGCCCGTCCGGATGCAGCAGAAATAGCGCGCTGCCGTTGGTATAAACAATGGTCCCGTCCGTGCCGACATCATAAGCCAGCACGCCGCCCGCCAGCACTTTTGTTTCACCCTTCGAATTGCGCTCATGCAATTCCCATGATTTCGGCACCAGGTCCACGCCCTCGTCCTCCACGCGGGGCCGCCGTTGGGCGCGGACGAGGTTGCCCCAGATCATCATCTGCCGCATGTTCATCTGGTGCGCCTTCGCGCCTTCCGCCGAGGTCAATTGCTTGCCGGTCAGGATGGTGGTGAAGAAATTCAGCAACTTGAAGAGGGCAAAAAGCAGGCGGAACGGAAAAAGCAAAAAATCCTTGAGCGCGCGCAGGGGATTCAGCGGTTCATGCTGATGGTAGGGACGGCGGATATAGAACAACGTGCCGTCCTCGCGGCATTGCGGCGCCAGGTAATCGAACTTGGGATCCTCCAGCAGCGTGTTCATGTTGAGCGTCGCCACGTCCAGCTCCTGAATGCCAAACGGCCCCAGCGTCAGAAAATGTCCCTCGCGATTGCGCCCGATGCCGGCGGATTGGAAAACAATCTTCTGTCCCTCGCCCGGAACCCAGTGCGGCGCGGTGTCAAAGGAATCGCCCTCGGTCAATTCCTTCACGCCGCTTTCGCCCTTCAACTTGAGCCCGATGTTCGCGGTGCCGTTTTCGTGCAACACGCCGAACGCCAGGTCGCCCGTCTGCCGGGAAGCCGTCAGGTGCCGGATGCGGGTGCGGTTGTCATTCCATACGCGCCGTTCGTCCGCGCCGGACAGGCCGGATTCCAGCAACGCGCACAGGCTGCCGCTTTCGAGCGAGTAAATCAGGCCCCCGGCTTCGCTGCCCGCGCAAATGCTGGTGAACGCCAGCGGCACGTCCTGCGACATCCCCGCCTTTCCCCAAAGCAGCGGTCCGCCAAAGGGCGAGCTCCCGCCTCCCGAGCCTTTCCACGAATTCTTTTGCTGGGCGCGCACCTGTTTTTCGCGGATGGAATCGCCGTACGCGCTGTCCACCGTGCGCGGCGGCGCGGCCCCGGCCTTGACGCGAACATTTCCCTGCGCCAGGTAGGCGAGGGTCGGCGCTGGTGATTTTTCGCTCATTGAACGCCGATTTTTTACCCGTCCCGGCTCCAAAAAGTCAATCCTTGTCGGCCACCTGGAGGGGCGCAATTGGCTCAGCAAATAGGCGAAACCCGAGGGCCTCGGATTCTGGACGAAATAGGCCGCGATTTTCGTCATCGCCCCCGAGGCTTCATTGTAGTAAATCAAAGGAGTTCCATGGCAGTGATTTGGCGCGGGTAAAGCATATGAAATCAGGAATCTACTCACGGCGCAGCATGGCGAGCCTGCTTGCTGTCTGGGCGGTCGTCAGCCTCGCGCGTTTTGCCCAGGCCCAACCGTCGTCGCCGCAGGAAGCCGCAGCCGCGGCGCCGGTGGATGTGCCGACGGCAGAGCCGGGATTTTACATGCACCGCTTCGAGTACGATCCGCCCTCGGCCACTTCGCCGGAGCAGGTTGCCGTGGGCGGAGACTTTAACAAATGGTCGCAGACGGCCAACCCGATGGTTTCCGATGGCGCCGGCCACTTTGTTGCTGACGTGAAGCTCGCCGAGGGGCCTTACGCC
>DATMLG010000201.1:0-3995 GCA_035570675.1 Verrucomicrobiia bacterium
TTCCACGCCCAGCGGCTCGAACCATTTTTTAAACGTCTCGAAATGTTGCGCCGCCAGAATCTCCGTCGGCGCCATCAGCGCAACGTGGTAGGTGCTTTCGAGTGCCATCAAGGCCGTGCATGCCGCCACCACCGTCTTGCCGGAGCCGACGTCGCCCTGGAGCAAACGCCGCATGGGATGCGCCGCGCCCATGTCATGACGAATTTCCCGCAGCACGCGGGTCTGCGCGTTGGTCAGCGGAAAACCGAGCCGCGCCAGGAACGGCTTGATGAGCCGGTTGTTGCCGGCGCAAGGCAGGCCGCGCGCGCGGGCCTCGAAGCGCTTGCGCCGCGCCCGGATTTCCCGTTGCAGGCTGATAAATTCATCCAGCCCCAGACGGCGTCGAGCTTTTTCAATGTCCTCGGGCGCCTCGGGAAAATGCAGCATCCCGATTGCGCGCGCGCGCGGAGGAAATTCCGGCGGCACAATGGCGGGAAGCGGTTCGCGGAATTCCGCCTCGAATTGCGCGAGCGAGCGCCAGATGAGCGAACGCAGCCAGCGTTGCGGCAGGCCCTCGGTCAGCGGATAGATCGGCGCAATCCGGTTGATGTGGATGGAGCTTTCCTCGCCGCCCTCGATGACTTCCGTCTCCGGATGATCAATCGTGCGGGGCTTGGCTGATTGCAACCGGCCGAACACAAACACCTCGTCGCCGACCGCAAAATAATTCTGCATGAACGGCAGGTTCCACCAGCGGCAGTGCAGGCGGCCGGTGCCGTCCTCGAGAATGATTTGAAACACGGATTTCCGCCCGCCGCGAAAGGTCTTGAGGCCGAGCGCGACGATCTGGCCGCGGGTGGTGCCGGGTTCGTCCAGCCGCATTTCCGCGATGGTCCGGAAGTGGCGGCGGTCCTCATAACGCCGCGGCCGGTGCAGGAGCAGGTCTTCCACCGTAAACAGACCAAGCCGCGCCAGTTGCGCCGCGCGCTCCGGGCCGACGCCGTGCAAGGTTTTCAGCGACCGGGCCAGCGGCGGGGCAGCGGAATTGGACGGCAACCCGGACATTTCCCGGCCACGATACAAACGAGTCCGCGCAGCTTCAACGGGAAATGGCGCCCATTGCCCAATGATTTGTTGACGTGTTTGCCCAACGTCCCCTACTCTGAATCCATGCGCAAACAAACACGGGAGCAAGGCTGCTTCGAGGCACGAACAGTTGCCGCCGGAACGAACGCCCGGATTGCACCCCGCCTCTGACGCGCCGAGTTGGGCCGACTCAATAATAAATTGGCAAACCTGGCCAAATTTTCGTAAATCAGTCTGAATCCAAGCCATGACTGCAGCCATCAACGATCGCGAACTCTCAGACATGTTCACCGCTCTGGAGGAAGGAAATCCCGTCTTCTCGCCCTCCAAATTCTGGCGCTCATGGAGCGAGAAGAACGTAAATCAGATAAAAGATTTTGGCATAGAGAATTTTAAGCAAACAGCCGGCACGAATTATTTCACCTGGACCGTGGGCAGTCCCTTCAGCAATCATTTCACCTCCGTGGCGCGCCTCACCAGGCTCACTGACTGGCCCTCCGTTTTTGCCGCCCCGTTCTCCTACCAGAGTTCGCCGCACCTTGTACGCATGGCAAAACTTGTCTTCCCGATGCTCACAAGGATGGTGTGGTTCTACGCGAAGCGCCACGACCCGGAAGGGCTTCTCAACAAACTTGAAGAGCCGCTGATCGGGAACCCCTTCAAAGTTTACTACAAGGGAAGGTTGATCTCCCAGGAGTTGGCGTACACGGCCCTGGAATATTACGCCGTGAGGGAGCGCTTCAAACCCGATCATCAGCAACCAATCACCATCGGGGAAATCGGCGCCGGTGGCGGGCGCGTTGCCTTTTTTTACCTGAGCGTTTTCCCGAAAGCCCGTTACGTGATCGTGGACATACCGCCGACGCTTTACGTTTCGCAGTACTATTTATCTTCGGTTTTTCCCAAGAAGAAGATTTTCAAGGCCAGACAGTTCAAAAGCTACCGCGACGTCAAGGAAGAGATCGAGCAGGCGGACATCGTCTTCCTGCTGCCGCATCAGATCGAAATGCTCCCGGACAAGTCATTTGACCTGTTCATGAACATCTCATCCTTTCAGGAGATGCGCATGGACACCATCACGGCCTATTTGCAGAATATTGACCGGCTCAGCAAGGGCTTCTTCTACAGCAAACAATGGAATGAGAGCGTGAACGACTCCGACCAGATCAAGATCACGCAAAAGGATTATCCCATCCCCAAGCACTGGCGGGAAATGTATGTCAGGGAATGTCCCGAAGAGACGAAATTCTTCGAGAGCCTTTACCAAATCGGGACTTGAGTTTCCCGAAAACGGAAGCCGCCTGATGCGCCTCGTTGAGGCGAACCACGACCTGTTCCCTTCATTCTCTCGGATCCGTGCGCTCGCTTATGGCGTCACCGATCGGAAGTAGCGCACCGGGCCATTCGTAGCCGGCCAGTCCGTGTAGATGTAGGTGCCGTACTGGTCGGCGGTCAGCGTGGTTACGTCCTGCCAGTCAGTTGGCGACAGTGTGTCGGTGCCTTGCACCCGATAGGCCACTCCGGGCATGCCGTCAAAGATGACCTGCACGGAGCCGTCTCCCACTTGCACGATGGTTACGCGCGACGCTGGATTGGTGTCCGTCCGCACATTCACCAGGACCGTGCCCACAGCCGTCCCGTCGCAGTGTCCATCACTGATGGTGTAATTGAACGCGTCCGCGTTGGTCAATCCCGCCGGCGGGAAATAATAAATCGAAGGGCCGCTGAGCGTGACCGTTCCTCCCTCCACGCTGTTGGTGGCCACGCTGATCAGGCTCAGGGGGTCCCCGTCCGCATCCGTCGCCCTGGCGGTAATATCAATGGTATTGAGGCGGACGCCCGCTCCGGGAAATCTTTGGGCGATGATTCCGCCGGGAACGGGCAGGTGGTCGAGCGCAAGGACGGCCACGGCGCTGGTGGCCGAGCCGTAGGCGTTGCTGGCGATCATGGTGTAATTGCCGAACTCCGGTGGTTGAACGTCCAGCAAGGCCAGGTTGGTGCCGTTCTGGCCCGGCAGGTTCGCACCGTTTTTTTGCCATTGATAAGTCAAAGTGCCGCTGCCGGTGGCGGCGGAACTGAACGTGACGGTGCAGCCCAGTTGCACCAACTGGTTGTGCGGCCTTTGGGTGATGGTGGGCGGGAACAGCAGGGTCAGCACGGCATTGGAACTGTTGGTGCTGCCGTAAAAGTTGGCGACCTTGACAGAATAATTGCCCGCGTTGGCCGGCTGAACATTGGTCAATACCAGCAGGGCATTGGTCGCCGTGGGATTGATGGAGGTCAATATGTTGCTCTGATTAAACTGCCATTGAAAGCCGAAAGGCGCGGTACCGGCCACCACGACCTTGAAAGTCGCGCTGGTTCCCAAGACCGCTGCCTGATTGGCGGGTTGCAAGGTTATAACGGGCGGCTCGTCCGGCTGACACTTGCCTGCGTTGCCGGCAAGATAAATTGTTTGAATCTCCACGCCCGATAGGGCACGCCCATAAACACTCATTTCGTCCATCAGGCCGCCGAAATAGTACTGCGATGGCCGGCTTCCCAAGAATACATTATAGGCGGTCTGCGGGGTGAAGACGCCGAGATTCTGCGTGGCCACAATGTTGCCGTTGAGATACAGCGTTCCGATGCCGCTTGATTTGTCGTAGGTCAAGGCCACATGGTTGAAACTGCTCGTGGAGAGAAGGCTTGGAGCGCTGGCCAGCACATGGCCGGTCCCGTTAACATCAACGAGGTTGGCAAAGAGTGAACCTGGCCCGCCTCCGCCGAACCCCGTGGGCTCATTGATCCAGAAGTTTGGCCCAAAACCACCGGCCCCATTGTTCCATTCCACCAACGGTGCCAGCGTGGAAAGCGTGGCCGGTTTGATCCAGCCTTCGATGGTGAGACCGTTGTTCGCGCCCACGTTCAGGCTGGCAGAAGCGGGAATG
>DATMLG010000202.1:0-7015 GCA_035570675.1 Verrucomicrobiia bacterium
CCTGATAGACAATGCACCCCTGGCCGGGCGTGCCCTGTGGATAATTTAACGGCCGCAGAAATCGAGATTCATTTTGCAGCAGCCCAACTACTTCCTTCTGATCCCACAGATGATCTCCGCTCGTGATGATGTCGATACCGCAGGCAAATAATTCCTCCGCAATTTTGGGCGTGATCCCCGATCCACCCGCTGAATTCTCGCCGTTGGCTATCACCATGTCGGTCTCCCTGGCGCGGCGCAGCCTGGGCAGAATCTCGCTCACCGCCCGGCGCCCGGGCTCCCCCACAATGTCCCCGATAAAAAGGATTTTCACTTCTCAAAAGGTAGTCGGCGCCGTCCTGCTGGCAAGCTTGTAAAAAAATCCGCGCTTCTACTCCTTGACATTTTGCAGCGTAACTCCGCCATAATGATGCCGCATTAGCGCCACCGACACCAACTTGCCCGCTGAAAACGCCAACGCCGCCGTCAGCCCGGTCCCCGGCGCCCGTTGCACAATTACAATTGATGACATCGCCTTCGGAGGCGAGGGGGTGGGAAGAGTTGCAGACTTCGTCATTTTCGTCCCGTTTGTGCTTGTGGGCGAGGTGGTGGAAGTGGAGATCATTGAAGTGAAGAAACGGTTCGCGCGTGCGCGCCTGGTGCGGCTTGTACAGACTTCGCCACAGCGGGTTCAACCGCTGTGCAGGTATTTCACGGATTGCGGCGGATGCCAGTACCAGCACATTGACTACGCATTGCAACTGAGTTTAAAGCACAAGCAGATCTGCGATTTGTTCGAACGAATCGGCGGCCTTGACCCTGTTGTCATCGCGCCCGTGATACCGTGCCCGCAGCCTTATGGCTACCGCAACCGCATCATGGTCCGCAGCCAGTGGGACAAATTTAAAAAGGCTCTGAACATAGGTTTCATCCGTGCCGATAACCGCCTGGTTGTGGACATCGAGGAATGTAAAATCGCGGAACCCGCCCTCAACGAGCAGATCCGTCAATTGCGCGCGCACCCGCCACCCAAAGGCGGCATCAAGGTTGTCCTGCGCGTTGCGGCGGATGGGTGGCAAGTTCCCCGCGATTCATTTTTCCAGAACAATTTTTTTCTTCTACCCAAGCTGGTCGAGACCGCGCGTGAGTGCTTGCGCCAGGGCGGCGCCCGTTTTCTGCTGGATGTCTACTGCGGCGTCGGCTTTTTCAGTGTGGAACTCGCCGACATGGTGGAAGCGTTTGTCGGCGTCGAGCTTGACCAGCTCGCAATCAAGGCGGCCCGGTTGAACGCCGCAGCCCGGGGCCGCCAAAACGGGGAATTCCTGGCTGGAACCGTGCAAGATTTGCTGCCCGGCCTGATGGAACGTCATACAGCCTCATCCACCTCAGTTCTCCTGGATCCACCACGCATCGGGTGTTTGCCCGACACACTGGCCCTGTTGCGACAAGCCCGCCCCCGACAGATAATCTACATATCCTGCCACCCGGCCACCATGGCACGGGATTTGAACGTTTTATGTTCGGACGGTGTCTATCACCTGGCTCGCGTTGTCCCGCTGGACATGTTTCCTCAAACGGCGCACGTCGAGTGCATTGCGGACTTAAGACTGAACACCGGCAATCGTCCCTCATAAGCCTCATGTCATGCCAATCTTGTCTTGCCAACCCGGCGTGTATGCCTTCAACTTTGGCATTCAATGACAAATGAAACCGGATTAAATCGGGGCGCAAGATTTGTCGGCTGTGTTCAGCCCTGGCTGCTCGGTGGTGCGATGTTCGTGGTTTATTTGTTTACGCTCTACCACCTTGCCACGCCGGAGACTTTGAATCGGCTGGCAGGCCTCGCCGGATGGGATTGGCGCCCTAATTTCTTCGCACCGGTCACTTTTCTGGTCACCTACCCCATCCACTGGCTGCCTGATCATTTCAAACTCCCCGCGCTGAATTGCTTTGCCGCATGCTGCGCGGCCCTTGCCCTGGTTCTCCTTGCGCGCTCCGTGACCCTGCTCCCACATGACCGCACGAACGAGCAGCGTTTACGCGAGCATAGCGAGTTTTCCTTGCTGTCCATTCCCACCGCCTGGTTGCCCCCGCTGTTCGCCGTCCTCGTTTGCGGCCTCCAATTATCCTTTTGGGAACGGGCCGTGGAATTCCGTGACGAATCCTTTTTGGACAATGGCGAAATATTTAACCTGCTGATTTTCGCCTACGTGATCCGGTGCCTCCTGGAATTTCGTATCAGCCGGAAGGAGTCCTGGCTCACGCGGTTTGCCTTGGCTTATGGCCTCGGCCTGGCAAACAACTGGGCCATGATCGGCTATTTTCCAGGTTTCCTCGCCGCGCTGATTTGGATCAAGGGATTCGATTTCTTTCATTGGCGTTTCGTAGTACGCATGCTGGGGTGCGGACTGGCTGGTACCTGCCTGTTGCTCCTGTTTCCGCTGGCAAACCATTTGCGTGGTTACTCGGACTTCACCTTCGGCCCGACGCTCCGCCTGATCCTCTCGAATACCAAGCTTGCCCTGCTGCGTCTCCCGCCAGAAAAGAAGTGGTTGCTGCTGTTCGCCCTGACTTCCGTGTTGCCCGTTTTGCTGATGGGCATCCGCTGGGCCTCCTCTTTTGGGGACAACAGCCCGATGGGTGTCGCACTGGCCACCTTCGGATTCAATGTCGGGCACGCCTTCCTTTTATTTTGCTGTCTGTGGGTTTCTCTTGATCCGCCCTTCAGCCCTCGTGAACTTGTCGGCTTCGTCCCTTACCTGCCGCTCTATTATCTCGGGGCATTGAGCATAGGTTATTTCAGCGGCTATCTCCTCCTCGTTTTCGGGGTCCACCGCGTGAAAACCCGTCAACGACCTCCCTTGCTTGGCCGTTGGCCCGGTCGTTTCGTCACGGCCATCGTATGGCTGCTCGCCATCGCCACGCCACTTTTGCTGGTTGCCAGAAATCTGCCGCAAATCAAGGCTGGCAGGGCCATCTCACAAGCCTCGGACCGCTATTTCTCCCAGGTCGAACATTCCTTGTCATCCCAAGGCGCGGTGATACTGGCTGATAATGACAATTTGCCGATGCTGTACTGCCTTCAGGCAACCCTCGCCCGGAGCGGACAAAAACCGGATGATATTTTCATCGAGACTGGTTCGCTCGGCCAATCCTGGGACTACATTCACATGCTGGACGAAAAATATCCCGAAGTGCGGATTTCAGCCGCCTTCGGGGCCACAAATATAGCGCAGCCTTCCGAGCTCGATTGTATTCATTTGCTCGAGAAACTTGCCGAGAAGCGTGAAATCTACTATTTGCACTCCAGCTTCGGGTACTATTTCGAGCGCTTCTACCCGGAAAATCATGGGCTGGTCTACCGGCTGAATCTTTTCCCCACCAATGCCTGGGCGCCACCATCGGTGCCGGCTGAACTCCTTGCTGAAAACAGGGCATTTTGGAAGGATGCATCTGACGATCTTCAATTCGTTCTGCGTGCCATGCACAATCCGGCAGCTCCCGCCGCCGGCGGACTGCTGCAACGACTGGAGCACATTGCGCACCTTTCCGCGGAGACAAATCAAGACGTCTTTATCGTGGGCAAATATTATTCGCGCGCGTTGAATAGTTGGGGCGTGAAACTGGCAAAATCAGCGCCGGCGGAGGACACGAATACATGGCGGGAGGCCGGGGCGTGTTTTGACCTGGCACAACAATTGAATCCGGACAACCGGCCAGCCCGCATCAATCTGGAATTCAACCAGAATACCCTTCTGGGAAAACCACCGGTCTTCAAGAAGCTCGAGGAATTTGACGAAATACTAGGCAACTACCGGGTTTGGTATCAGGTCACCAGCGATGGCGGTCCCCTTGACGAACCGAACTTTTGCAGAGGCCTGGGGGTGGCGCTCCGGGATGGAAACAATTACCGCCAGGCGGTCCAGCAATTTGAACGCTTGCATACGTTGATGCCCCTGGATCCCAGCGGCCCGTTCCAGCTTTCGGAGACCTACCTTTATGTCCTGAATCATCGGGGCGAGCTTTACTACGCATATCCTGCCCCAGTACAAACGGCCATCGCCGCCACCGCCGCAGCTGAAGAGGCGGTACGCATTGAGCCGGACAGTACCAACACGCTCTCTCTGAAGGCACTGGCCTACTGGCAGCTCGGCCTTCTTCTCCAGGCCAACACCAACCTGGCGGATCCCTCCCTGCCTTCCTCGTCCCAGGTCTTTTCCAACAGCCTCGCCGCCATCGAACAGTGGCTCCGTCTATCACCGGACCAGCCGAATGCACTTTTCTTCAAGTCCATGTCTTTGATGCAACTCGGCCAACTCGACCAGGCCATCGCTCCCCTCAGTACTTTGATCGACCAATCGACCAATCTGGTCGCGCGCCTGAACCGCGCCATCTGCTATTTGCGCCTTGGAAAACTGGATGAATCGAAGCAGGACTACGAACTGGTAATCAAGGCGCATCCGGAAGTTTATCAAGCATATTATGGCCTCGGGGAAATCGGCTATCGCAAGAAAGACTTCCCGGCCGCAATCAAATACTACCAGCTTTATGAATCGAACGGGCCACCGGCGTTGAAGGAGAGCGAGGAGTACAAGGCGGTGGACGCCCGCCTCAAGGAGCTCAAATCTGCCCCCTGATGCAGGATGCGCGTCATCCATGTCATCACACGGCTCATCATTGGTGGTGCCCAGGAAAACACCATCGCTTCGGTTCTCGGACTTCAAGAGAAGGATGGATTTGAGGTCCAACTGATTTCGGGACCGGAGGCCGGCCCCGAAGGCTCCTTGCAGCCCGCTTTAAACGCTTCACCTGGAATACTTACCCTTCTTCCGGAACTGGTGCGCCGCATTGATCCCTGGAGGGATATCCTTGCATGGCGCCAGTTGACGCGTCTGTTCCGTGCGCGACGGCCGGACATCGTTCACACTCACAGCGGCAAAGCCGGCATTCTCGGTCGTTTGGCAGCCCACCGCGCAAATGTTCCCGTCATCGTCCACACCATTCACGGTCCTTCCTTCGGCCCATTTCAAGGGGTTCTGGCCAACAATCTATTTCTAGCCGCGGAACGTCGTGCAGGAAGGGTCACCACTCATTTCATCGTGGTGGCCGATGCCATGACCCGCCAATATCTGGCTGCTGGAATCGGGCAGCCCCGTCAATACACCAAAATCTTCAGCGGGTTTCCGCTTGAACCATTCCTTTCTGCCACCAACGACCCTGCGTTGCGCGCCCGCTGGAAGATTGCGCCGGGCGACCCGGTCGTCGGAATGATCGCCCGTCTTTTCAAACTGAAGGGCCATGACGATTTGTTTGAGATCGCTCCTGATCTTCTGCGGGCTCATCCCCGGATGAAGTTCCTCCTCGTGGGCGACGGCATTTGGCGCGAACGTTTTCAAAACCGCGCAAAGGCCATGAAATTGGAAAACAGCTTTATCTTCGCCGGCCTTGTTTCTCCATCGGAAATACCCGGCCTTCTCGGAATCATGGACATCCTCGTCCATCTTTCCCGGCGCGAAGGCCTTGCCCGCGCCCTGCCCCAGGCATTGGCGGCCGGCCGGCCGGTCGTGGCCTATGACTGCGACGGCGCGAACGAAGTTTGCCTGGACGATGAAACAGGATTTTTGGTCAAACCCGGCGACCTTCCCACCTTGACCGAACGCCTCGACCGGCTGGCCGGCGATGCCACGCCCCGCGAACGTCTTGCTCTCCACGGCCGGGAATTCGTCCGCGAACGCTTCGGCGTTGAACAGATGGTCGATCATTTGTACGCTCTTTATCTGAAGCTGGCCGCTGAACGCAATTTGCCGCAATCGTGAATTTCCCGCTTAATGTCTATGTGCCCGCGTTTCTTTGCGCTTGCACCGTCTCTTGTGTGGCCCTGCCTGTCTGGCGCGCCCTCTGCCGTCGCGCCGGTCTGGTGGATGATCCCGGCCATCGCAAGATTCACGAAGCCCCCGTCCCCCTCGCCGGAGGTTTCAGCGTGCTCACCGGAATGGTTCTGCCGTTGCTGGCCGGCGCTGCCATGGTCCGCTGGAACTTTCCGCACCTCGGCCTGGCTGACAGGCTCCTGGCACATGGCCTTGAGGTGCGCCGCCTTGAACTCACCGCCATCGTCGCGGGCGCTTTTGGCATCGTGATCCTTGGCTATCTGGATGACAAAATTGAACTGCGCCCGGCCGCAAAATTTGGGGGGCAACTCCTCGTCGCCGGCCTGGTGGCCGCGGGCAACGTCCGCATCTCCCTCTTCGTCCACAATCTGCCGTTCAGCTATGCCGTCACCATGCTTTGGATTCTCACCGTCATCAACGCCTTCAATTTCATGGACAACATGAACGGGCTCTGCGCTGGCCTGGGCGCCCTTAGCGCCCTGCTCTTCGCCATGATCGCCGCCCTTGAAGGCCAGTACCTTGTCGCACTTCTTGGCCTGGTCGTGTGCGGTTCGTTGATTGGATTTCTCCCGTATAATTTTCCAAAGGCCACCGCGTTCCTTGGCGACACCGGCAGTCATCTCATCGGGTACCTGCTCGCCGTCATGGCCATCTTGCCTCACTTTTACAACCGCCAATACCCCCATCCCGTCGCCGTTCTCATCCCTCTTCTCGTCCTGGCGGTCCCGCTCGGTGACCTCGTATGGGTCGTATGCTTGCGCTGGCGGCTCGGCCGGCCTTTTTATGTCGGCGATACCAATCATCTTTCTCATCGGTTGGTAAAGCGCGGCTGGAGCCGGTCTGACGCCGTGCTGCTCATCTGGTTAATTGCCACCGTCCTTGGGGCCTTCGCCGTCCTTCTGGTCCTCTTTTAGCGCAGCGGCAGCCGGCGTTGCCACCGGCTTTGACTTCAAGGCGATTGCCTCCGACAATAGTCCCAGCACCTCTGCTCTTCCCACGGCCCCAATCAGCCGGTTCTCTGAACGCGAATTCACCACGGGCACGTTCCGTTGTTCGCTCGCCAACATGACCGGCAGCGTATCCAGCAACAGCTGATCCGGCGTCACCGTTGCCGGCGGCGGACGCATCACATCGTATGCGATCACCGC
>DATMLG010000203.1:0-3373 GCA_035570675.1 Verrucomicrobiia bacterium
CCTTGATTTCGTCCAGCAACATGGACGTGGACGCGTCGGCCTCGTCGCGTTCGCCGGCCAGGCGTTCCTCCAATGCCCGCTTACGTTCGACTATGACGCCTTTCACGACGCCCTGCTCGCCTGCGACGAAAAAACCATCCCCGTTCCCGGCACGGACATCGGTCGCGCGCTGGACGAGGCTTTTCGAGCCATGGAAAAAAATGACCGCCGCAAGGTCATCGTCCTCATCACGGATGGCGAAGATCTGGCCAATTCCGGCGTCACCACCGCCCAAACCCTGGCCAAACAGGGAATTGTGGTCTATGCCGTGGGCGTGGGCACGACCGCGGGCAGCCCCATCCACATCATTAACGCGCAAGGCTTGCCGGACGTGATGCGCGATGCCAACGGACAGGTGGTCATCAGCCGGTTGGATGAGACAACGCTCACCCAAATTGCGACGGCCACGCATGGCAGCTACCATCCGCTCGGAGCGCTCGGCGAGGGCCTTGACCATGTGCGCCGGCTGGTGGAAAATAGCACTGATACTCGAAGCGCGGCCACGGTGCGCAAGCTGGGCGTGGACCGGTTTCACGTTCCGATTGCAATCGCGCTCGTGCTGCTCGTCGCCGAATCTTTGATTGGCACACGCCGCCGCGTTGAAATTTCATGACCAGCCCGAAACCCATTTTGAGAATTACCATGCTGCGACGCGGCCGGTGCGCCCTCGCTGTTGCCATCGGCTTGTCTTTTATTTTGACCATGCCCGCGCACTGTTCCGGCGGTGACTCGGATCAGGAGCTTTCCGCCCGCCAGTTTTACAATTTTGGCACGAGCAATTTGAACGTGGGCAAGCTCGGCGAAGCCGAGTCGTATCTGCAAAGCGCCGTCGCCAGCCAGGACCAGCGCGTGCAACCTGCCGCTCTTTACAACCTCGGCCTCACGCGCTTCCAGGAGGGCGCAAAGGAAAAGACCAATGCGCCGGATTCCGGCGCGCTAAACACGCAATCCACCCACGCCGGACAGAATGGCGCCTCCGCGATTCATGCGATCGACGACGCCCTCGCCGGCAATGACGTTGATGCCATGGTTGCCGCGTACCTCCGTGGACGCGGCGCGCGGCGGGACTTGAAAGGCGCCATCGAGGCCGTCCAACGGGCGATGGACACCTACGGCGTGGTGCTCGCGAAATGGCGTCGCGCTTCCGGCGATTTCCGCGGCACCGTCGAGTTGCGGCCCCAGGACCTGGATGCGCAAACCAATGCCGATCTTACGGACCGGTACATCGCCGAATTGGTGGACGAGATGAAGCTGATGATGCCCCGCAAATCCGGCATGGAACAGCAGCGCGAAGAATTGCGCAAAAAAATGGCCATGTTGAAGGGCAGGATCCCCGATCAGTCCGGCCCGCCCATGCTCGGGGATGACGGTGATGACGACGATGACGGCAAAAAACCGCCGCGGCAGCCGCAGGCGGGAGATCTGGAGGGTCCGGTGAAGAACGGCCAGCAAATGCAACTGACCTTCGAGGAAGCGCGGCGATTGCTGGGCTTGCTCCAACTGGATGCGAACCGGAAGCTGTATTTGCCGGGTGGTGACGAGAAAGACAAACCCCGCGATCCCAAGGGCCGCGACTGGTGAGGTCAACCGAATGAAACTGATGCGATTTGCGCGTTGGATGCCGGCAGGGTTTGCGCTGCTGGGCGTTGCGACCGCCTTCGGCCAGACGATCGGCATCCAACGCCGCGGGCAACCCGACCTCTTCGACATGATGGTGGCCTCGGGCGCTTCCTTTGACATGGATTCACCCGTGGAAGCGCATGCGGAATTTGACCCGCCCGTCGCGGCCCCGGGAGGGCGTGTCATCTACCGCATCACCGCGAGCGCCTTGGATGAGTCGTTGGAAATTCCCGGCACCTTCCCGACGCCGGATGGCCTTGAACTCCACGCCGGCGGCCGCGGTCAAACTTACGTGCCCACCAACGAACGGAAGGTGCGTCCGGAAACCGCCATCATCTTCCACGCCATTGCGCCCACGAATGGTTCCTTCACGATCCCGGCCTTTCAGGCCATGGCGTACGGCAAGCCCATCCAAATCCCCGCCGCGACGCTGAGGGTCGCGCCCGACGGCCTGTCCGCGCCCCAGGTTCCGGCATTGTTGATGAACCCGCCCGATGACGATGTCTATGTCGGCGAAACTTTCAGCCTTCCGCTCGCCATCCCAAATGCCCACGACAATTCGGTGCTCGGAATGTCGGAACCGCACATCAAGGGTGATTTTATTTTTGCCGAGGAACTGCCCGCCATGGTGCGGCAGGACAACATTCAACTCGAAGGCCGGACCCTCACGGCCTTTGTCTGTGATGTCACGATCACCCCCTTGCGCGAAGGGCCAAGGGAATTGATCGGCCAGGCCTGGTGCGCGGGTCTGCGTCCGGTTCCCGGCCAGACCAATGCCTCCCGCATCAGTAATGTGCTCGTGGATTCCGCGCCGATGACCGTCATCGTCCACCCATTGCCCGAGGAAGGCCGGCTCCCCGGCTTCACCGGCGGCGTCGGCCAGTTCACCCTGGACCCTCCGCGGCTCTCCGCCGGTTCTGTCCGCGCCGGCGAACCGGTCGTCCTCACCGTCACCATTCGCAGCGCCGGCGAAATCGGCCGCGTGCCGCCCCCGCCGCAGCCGGACGTTCGCGGCTGGCAGAGCTTCCCGCCGGCCCCCGAGAATCCGCCCTCGGACTATCCCCAACAACGCAACTTTGAAAGCTTCAACTACACGTTCATCCCCATGAGCGCCGACTTCAAGGCCACGCCCGCCATCCCGTTCAGCTACTTTGATCCCGGCAAAAAAATCTACGTTGATCTCACCATTCCGCCCGTTCCGCTCACGGTGGATCCTGCGCCTGTCTCGACCGCGCAAGCGCCATTGCCGCCCATCGCCTCGCGGCCGGGGACCGATGATTCAACCCCCGTAGAAAAAGAACTCGTTCTTGCGGGCTTGTCCACCGCGCCGGGGCTGGCGGTGTCCACGCTGGTGCCGCTGCAACAGCACTGGTGGTTTTTTGCGATCCAACTGGTCCCCGCCGCCGCGTTGGGCGGCTTGTGGGCCTGGGACCGCCGCCGGCGGCATCTGCGCGAACATCCGGAAATCCTCCGCAAACGCCGCGCGCGGCGCGGAATGCGCCGCCAGCTCCGCCTCGCCCAACGCGCCGCCGCGGCCCGCGATGCGGCAGGGTTCGCCCGCGGCGCGGCCGAAGCCTTGCGCGAAGCCTGCGCCCCGCATGGCGCGGCCGACCCCGCCGCTCTGGTATGCGCGGATGTGTTGCAGGAATTGCCCGCCACGGAACAACAGGGCCGCGCGGGTGAGATGGTGCGCCGGCTCTTCGCCGCGGCGGAC
>DATMLG010000204.1:0-9623 GCA_035570675.1 Verrucomicrobiia bacterium
TCGCGCGATGTCATCGAGCGCGCGATCAAGAAGGGCGCAGGCATCGGCGATGAAAAGCTCGTGATGGAGCATGTGACGTTCGAGGGCTACGCGCCGCACAAGGTGCCGGTGATTGTGGAAGTCTTCACGGACAATGTGAACCGCACCGCGCCGGAGATACGGGTGTTGTTCAAGAAAGGCCAACTGGGAACGGCGGGCAGCAATAAATTTTTGTTCGACCACGTGGGCCTCGTCGAGGCGCATCATCCGGATGCGGGAACGGACGCGGAAGCAGCAGCCATCGAGGCGGGGGCGAATGAAGTCGTGCCGCTCGCGCACGCGGAGAATGATGACATTCCGGAAGGCGCGGCGGGAGCGCGGTTCATTGTGGACCGCACGGCGGTGCATGCCGTCTCGCAATGGCTCACGAAGAATGGTTGGACGGTGGTGACGAGTGAAATTGGTTATGTGCCGAAGAATTTCACGGAACTGGGCGAGGCGGAACGCATCGAGGTGGGCGATTTTTTACAGGCCGTCGAGGATCATGACGACGTTCACCGGGTCTGGGCGGCGGTGAAATGAGAATGTTTGCCGATGAGCCACGGATATTGGGCCGTATTTGTCGAGTTGATCCGTGAGCCGTTCCGGCATATCGAACTGGTGTGGGGCATCGTGCCGCTGTATTTCGCGTTGCTGCTCAACGAAACGACGTCCGCGAAGGCGAATTATCGCACGGCAATTCAGACGGGGTTCAGCTTTCTATGGGCGGGGGCGCAATGGCTGTTTTACTTCAAGACGCATGACCCGGACAGCGCGCGCCTGGAACTGGACGCGAAGCTGCCCATCAATTTGATGGTCACCATTTTGGTGCTGGCACTCGGGGCGGTGGCGTTGTTCAGCGGGCTGCGGAGGCGTTATCCAAAATATTGCTCGTTCCTGGGATACACTCGCTTCAGCAATTATTTCATGATCACGATTTTCCCGATTCAGGCGCATTATCTCGCGTGGACGTGGTACCGGCTGGCGGCCATCGCCGTATTTGCCGTCCCGGTGTGGTTGGTACTCCACTTGGGATTGATGCCGATTCGGAATCGGAGATAAAGTCTGGCCAAGGTCAACCGCGGTCTCGCGCCAGTCGCACGGCGAGCCGGATGGCTTCGCGCATGCTGGAGGGATTGGCGATGCCCTTGCCGGCGATGTTATAGGCGGTGCCGTGGTCTGGCGAAGTGCGGACGAATGGCAGGCCGAGTGTCCAATTCACGCCCGTATCGAAACCGATCATCTTCAACGGCACCAATCCCTGGTCATGATACATGGCCACGACAGTTTCGTAATCGCCGTTGAACACCTGGTGGAACAGGGCGTCCGCGGCGAAGGGGCCGGAAACGTCCACGCCGCGGCTGCGGACGGCATGCACGGCGGGGCCGATGATGGTGATTTCCTCGGTGCCGAGTTCGCCGCCTTCGCCCGCGTGAGGATTCAATCCGCAGACGGCGACGCGCGCGCGGGCGAGGTGGAGTTCAGCGCAGGCGCGGGCGGCGAGTTCGATGGCGAGCTCGACCTTGGGAATCGTCAATTGTTCGGACACGAGCCGCAGGGGAACATGGGTCGTCGCCAGCACCACGCGCAGCCAGCGGCCGCGGTCGTCCTGGCCGAGCAACATCATCGCGGTGCGTTCCGTGCCGGCCAGCTTCGAGAGATATTCGGTCTGGCCGATGAACGCCATGCCGGTGTGCAGAATAGATTCCTTGTTGACGGGCGCGGTGACGAGGGCGTCGAGTTCATGACGCAGGCAACGCTCGGCGCCATCTTTCAACCAGGCAATCGAAGCCTTGGCCGCGGCGGGCGAACCGGCCACAAGGTCCGGCGGCAGCGGCTCCGTCAAGGGATTGTGAACGAAGAAAGCGCCATCGGCGTCAGGCCCCTTGTAAGGTTGCAGAGGAAGGTTGAGTCCAAGGCGGCGGTTGAGCGCATCCAGCATGGCAGCATCACCTATGAGCAGATAGCGCAAGCCGTCCCCATGACTCTCCGAGGCCAGCGCCTTGAGCGTGACTTCAGGGCCGACGCCGGTGACGTCGCCGAGTGAGATGCCAATCCAGCCAACCATGTTAACAGGGGTCGAACGAAGTTGTCCGCGCGTGGCCGGCGTCAGAATGTCTGAACGTATGTTTTCGCCTTGAGCCGTTTGATCCAGGCTTCGCCGCGGCGGTTTTGTTCCTGCGCCGCCAAATTCTTGGTGATTTCGTCGCGCACCTCGCTGAGCGGCGTGACGTGGACAGGGTCGAGGGCATCCACGCGCAGCACCAGAAAAGTCTGGGTGGTTTCGATGACGCCGGTGCATTCGCCGGGCTTGAGTTTTTCCACCTGGTCCCGGAAGGCGTCGTTGAGCTTGGGAATTTCCAGCCAGTCGTTGGTGTCATGTTGCGGGCCGGAGCTGTAGGTCTTGGCGAGGTCGTCAAAGTCCGCGCCGTCCTTGATTTGCGAGAGGATTTCATCCATCCGCTTGCGCGTCACGCCGTTGGTGTCGTCATCGGATTTGTCCATGCGAATCCAGCGGAACTTGATGCGCGCCGCGACGGTGAACTGGTCCTGGTGCTGGCGGTAATAGGTCTCGACCTTGAGGGGCGAGATGATCGCGGGGGGAACAAACTCCCGCTCCATGCTTTCGTAGATGATGTCGTCCCGCTGGCGGTCGCGGAACTGCTCGCGCGTCAGCCCGGAGGCCTCGAGTTCCTTGTCAAAGCGGACGCGGTCGCCGCCGTATTTGTCGCGAATGACGTCCTGGACCTGTTCATCCACCCAACTGTCGGGAATTTTTGCGCCCTTGTCCTTTTCCAACCGTTTGAATTCCTGCAACACCACCTGGCGATCAATCAGGGACTGGAAGGCGTCCTGGCGCAGCGCGAGGATGGAAGCCTGCGTTTCGCGCTCTGACTGGCTGGCGGCTTGCTGATAAATTGTTTCCTCGCGCGGAAGGGTGGTGCCGAGGATTTGCTGCAAGGTGATGACGGAATCGCCGACGATGGCCTGGATGGAATCGATGACCGTGTCCCCGCGAACGGCCAGCCCGGCGAAGACCAACGCCAGCGCCAAAACAAATGCTTTGCAGAATCTGAATCTCATGCGACCCGTGGGACACCTTACGGAAGGCGGCGGGAAGGGTCAAGCGCGGCAAATGTTGGGGGGCGAAGATGTCTGATTTGGAGTTGCGGTGGACGTGGGGCGGAGGGAGAGTGGCATTGGCACACAGCTGCCGGCCTCGTCGGCTTGGAACCGTGAAGGAAAAATGTCATTATTCAGCCCGGACCCCTTTCTGCTAATCCCGGAGAGTTAATTTAATTTTCGACCGAAATGAACCTTGCCGGGAGTCAAGAATACGAAATATACGGCGGCTATTTCGGTGGTGGTAGCGTGGCGGGGGCGTATATTCCTCTCCAGTAAATTATGACATACAAAGATGTTGAACTTCACATAACTGAGTTGCTCGAGGCAAATGCGAATCTCCGACATTGGTGGACGCACCCGCCTTCTTTGATGCATTTTCCGTTTATGGGAAACCGACAGCACCACTTCCTTTTAATCTCAATCTCAGTGAAGGCGGAATTGATGGACCGAGAAAAGCAGGTTGAGCATGGTCTTGCGGTAGCCCAGATAGCACTAGCTTCAGGTTTGCTCACCGACGAAAAGGGTGTTGAAGTCCCGGTATGGCTTATTGAGCCAAGGCGGAGACGCATCTTTCGCCTGTCCATCCATGAAGCGGCATACGCGCAGGCCAAGAAGCTTTCGGCTTCAGATTTGTTAAGTAAACAGTACGATGGGATTAAATGCAGTTGGCCGTTGGTCGAAACCTAAAAGGCTTATAGATAATTTGTCCAATCGGAATACAGGGCGGGCGGGCTGGACGGAGACGGATTTATAGTTGCGGCGGACGGGGGGCGGAGGGAGAGTGGAGTTGACGCGGCGTTGCGCCATCCAGCTTAAACAATGAGAAAATCATGTCATTGCGCACCCCTGACCTTTTTGTAAAATTTAACAACAACGGAGAAAAAATATGACCACCAATCAAGTTTGGTTTATTACCGGTGCCGGGCGAGGCATGGGCCTGGATATTGCCAAGGCGGCCCTGGCTGCCGGCCATGAGGTTGTCGCCACCGGCCGCAATACCGCCAAGGTGGCCAAGGCGGTTGGAGAATCCGCAAACTTGCTGGTCGTAAAACTGGACATTACCAGCCCTGCCGATGCTGAAGCGGCGGTGAAGGCGGTGATCGAACGCTTTGGCCGCATTGATGTGCTGGTCAACAATGCCGCAAGTTTTTATGCCGGCTATTTTGAAGAACTGACACCAAAGCAGATCGAGTTGCAACTGGCAACGAGCCTGATCGGCCCCATGAATGTCACCCGCGCCTTCCTGCCCGTCATGCGCAAGCAACGCTCCGGAAAAATCATCTCGATCTCGTCAAGCGGGGGCCTGACCGGCTTTGAATACTGCACCGCCTACTGTGCATCAAAGTTTGGCCTGGAGGGATGGATGGAATCTTTGCAGGCCGAAGTCGAGCCGTTTGGCATCCACACCATGACGGTCAACCCCGGCTTCTTCCGCACCGAGCTTCTGACCGATGAGTCAACGAGTTATGCCAGGACGACCATTGAAGACTACAAGGAGCGCAATGCGCAGCAACATGAATTTTGGAAGTCGCAGAACGGCAAGCAGTCCGGCGATCCGGCGAAGCTCGCCCAGGCGCTGCTCAAGCTTGCGGGTCAAAATGAGCTGCCCCGCCGCTTTATTGCAGGCGCAGATGCCATAGGCACCGCAGAGCAAAAGATCGCGTTGCTCCAAAAGCAAATCGACGCATACCGCGAGCTATCGACTTCCCTCGCCTACGAGGATGCGTGACGGAGTCCAGAGGCAAAGCCTCTTGCGCGGGGGCTTGGGCATAGCGGGCTGGACGGAGACGGATTTGGAGTTGCGGTGGACGGGGGGCGGAGGGAAAGTGGCATTGGCACAGAGCCGCAGGCGGCGTCGGCTTGAAACCATGAAGGAAAACGTCATTTTTCGTGCCTGAGCCCTTTACGCAACGCAATTACAAGTGAGTCCTTGAGCACACTTAGAACTTATGAAAAGAATCCTCATTTGCATCATTATTTTGATTCCACACTTTGGCAGGGCTGACACTTTGGTATTGGCCATTCCAAGCACTCTTTACGGAGTAAAAATGGAATCGAAAGTGTTTTTGCCAGACTTAAATAAATCGCCACAGTGGCCCGATCCCCGCAGCAACCCACCCCTCGCTCCCGGCATTGCTGTACAGAAAGCTTTGCTATATGCCGGGGACCTTAAACATAAGGATGAAACACATGCACGGGTTGGGGACGTCACCCTGAAAGAGGTTGGCTCATCGTATTACATTTATGTCATTCAAATAGGTTTTTATCCTGAGGGTGCAAGGGACGGATTCGTATCGCCCTTATATGTCGTGGTCCTTATGGACGGAACAGTGGTGAAATTGTCAGAGGTTCCAAATTCTCCAAACAAATGAGCCAACCTGCAGAATCTCGCAAATAGGTCAGGGATGAATAATGGCATGGCGTGGATCGGCCGGTGATGATTTGACAAACAGAGGATTTGGGATAAAATCCTGTCCGTTGGTGACGGTGGGCAGGAGGAAGCCCCATGCAATTTGAGCCGCGTGCCTTTTTGCGCGCGAGATCTTTGACAATCTATAAACCGTGAGCCGTAAGCAGTGAGCGGTGAGCAGCCCAAAAGAACAGTCGGAAAGAGCCCGTGTTTCCGGTTATTTTCGGCTGTTTCCGGGTAATTCCGCTTAAATAATGACGTAGGGGAGCGGAAGTGAAGTTGATGGTTGAGAGAAGACAGCCAGATAGTAGTTGAATTGTCTCTCTCCCTCACCCCGCCCTCTCCCCAAGGAGAGGGAGCCGCCTGCTGCCGCATTTTGAGAAGTCCTTGCTTCACGGGCGTGTTCCAGCCGGGATGGTTCCGCGCGGGCGGCGGTCATACCATGTCGCACCAAGTCAAACCAAGTCAAACCAAAATTTGGCGTGAGTGCGGTGAGGTGTGCCGCTTGAGGCCGGATAAACGAGGAGAGATTGAGCGAGATGCCAACCGAACCGGCGAGACGCGGGTGCCACCCCCGATACGCCGGACAATTCACGCAAGTGGTTGATTTCCCGCTTATTCGATCCGGATTTTCACGCGAAGGCGCGAAGGCACGAAGTGGGAAAATCGGAAAAAGTCGGATTATGTCGCATTGTGTCGGATTAATATGAGGGCAGGCGGAGCCTGCACCCATTGTGAAAGCGGGGCAAGATGCGTGGCCGAGAGTCCAAACCGAAAGCGGCGGAGGTCCTTCCGGACTGGCACCGGCCGCACTCCAAGACGCTGACGCGAGGCTCTGAGGCGCGATGACCCGACTAACGGATGGTTGGACGCAAGTGGTTGATTTCCCGCATCTGCGGCGGGGATTTTTGGGGCGGGACGGGCCCAAAAATTGCTGTTGACTGATGGCGTAAAGATGCGGAAATCTTGTGCCCGAGCCGGCGGGTGGGGCGTTCAGTTCCCGCCCGGAACGGCGCCGGTGTTTGCGGCGGTTGTGCTTACAAATTGAGCTATGGAATCATTTCTATTCTGGATGACCATCGGGTTCGTGTTCACGGTGGGGTTTGCGTCCTTTTTCGAGTGGACGCTGCACCGTTACATCATGCACCGGCCGGTGCGCATATTTGACTACCCTTTTCGCAAGCACGCGCTGGTGCATCACCACACCTTCAAGGCCGACCACACCTACCATTTGATCAACGAGGAGGACAAGCACACGATCCCCATGGCCTGGTGGAACGGGCCGGCGATCATCGCGGTGGGAATGATTCCCTACGTCATCGGGGCGTTGATCACCGGCAACTGGGCGGTCCTGTGCGGCGCGGTCATCGCCGCGAGCCTGTATTACGGCGCCTATGAATACATGCACTGGTGCATGCACCTGCCGAAGAAACGGCAGATCGAGCGCTCGGGCTTTTATTTCCGCCTGAACGGCCATCACCTGCTGCATCACCGTTACATGAACCGGAATTTCAACGTCGTTTTGCCCCTGGCCGATCTTTGCCTCGGCACGCTGCTGCTGCGCGCGCCGACGCATTTCAAACAGGCCGAAGGTCCGGCCGTCCCCAACGTCCAACCGCGTCAGTCCAAGGCGCGCCTGCCAAAGTTTGCCGAGGTAAAATAATTTTCCGGCCCGCACCGCCGCGCGAATTCCGTTTGCGTTTATTCTGTTTTTCGTGACACTCCGCCCATGAGCAAGATTGCCTCCCGTAAATTTGCCGCGTATCCGCGACTCAACCCGCTGGGCATCGGCCGGAACATTTCCGCCGCCGACCTGGTGGATCAGGCGTTCCTCGCCTACAACGGCGGACGCCTCCGCGAAGCCGCGCATCTGCTCACGGACAAAATGCTGCCGCGCGACGGCTACATCGGCATGAGCCTGACCGGCGCGCTCACGCCGGCCGGTCTGGGCAAATCCTGCCTAATCCCGTTCATGAAGGCCGGCTTCGTGGATTGGATTGTCTCCACCGGCGCAAATTTGTATCACGACCTGCATTACGGCCTGGACATGAAGCTGTACGCAGGGTCGCCGTTTCTCGACGATGTTGATTTGCATCGCGACGGAGTCATCCGCATTTACGACATATTGTTTGATTACAATGTGCTGCTGGACACGGATGCGTTCGTGCGGGAAGTCATCCGTGGCCCGGAATTTCAGAAAACGATGGGCACGGACGAGTTTCATTATTTGCTCGGGCGTTATGTTCACGCGCGCGGTCGCAAGCTCGGCTTGAAGGACAGCTCCGTCCTCGCCACCGCCTACGAATGCGGCATCCCGATTTTCACGAGCAGCCCGGGAGACAGTTCCATCGGCATGAACGTGGCGGCGATGGCGATGCGGGACTTGAAGTTGTTGATGGACGTAAACCGCGACGTGAACCAGACGGCGGCGATTGTGTATGAGGCGAAATCCAGCGGACACAAGTCGTCAGTGTTCATCCTCGGCGGCGGTTCGCCCAAGAATTTCATGCTGCAGACCGAGCCGCAGATCCAGGAAGTCATGGGCATCCAGGAAAAGGGGCATGATTATTTTCTGCAATGCACGGACGCGAGGCCGGACACGGGGGGATTGAGCGGCGCGACGCCGGCCGAGGCGGTGAGCTGGGGCAAGGTGGACCCGGACAGCCTGCCGGATTGCGTGGTGGCGTATGTGGATTCGACGATTGCGCTGCCGTTGCTGACGGCGTATTGCCTGAGCCGCGTCAAACCCCGCAAACTCAAGCGGCTTTACCATCGGCGCGACGAAATTTACCAGAAAGTGCGGGCGCTTTACCTGAAAACCGGCACGGTGACGAAGATCAAGACCAGCCGTAAAATCGCCAAACGGGCGAGCAGCGTGGGGTTAAAGTGAAGACGGCGGGATTTTGCCATCAAATTGACACCCAGCGAAAGCTTGCAATCCCGCCCCGGGGCGTCCATGCTCAGGCTGCAACCTTTTTCGGGCGCACACAAGCTGCCCGGTTCTGGCAATCATGAGCACATCTCCGGAAGCTGATTTTGATTTGGAAAAGCTGTTCCTGCCCTCGTGGGCGCAGGAAACGCCGTCGGCCGTTCGTTACGCCAAATACACGGGCAACGAGGGCGCCGGTCGTGGATTTGAGGATCGCGCGGGCGGACGACGCCCGCCGCGCCGCGACGGCCCGCGTCCTGAAAGCCGTGGCCCAAGCCGCGGTCCCCAGGGCGCACCGCAAGGCGGACGACC
The DNA here is from genome assembly GCA_035570675.1 of Verrucomicrobiia bacterium. GTDB lineage: Bacteria > Verrucomicrobiota > Verrucomicrobiia > Limisphaerales > Pedosphaeraceae > DATMLG01. The sequence goes on from DATMLG010000204.1 coordinate 8,796, forward strand.
CGGCGGACCGCGCCGTGATGGCGGAGGGTTCCAGCGTCCGGGCGGTGGTGGTGGTGATTCACGCCGAGATGACCGCGGCTTCCAGCGCCGCGATGACCGTCGCGAGCCGGTCATGCCGCTGCCGGAAATCAACATCGCCCTGATGCCCGACGACAAGGGCGTGGATTCGTTGTCGCGCCAGATCAAGATGAGCGGACGCTCCTTTCCGCTGTTCGATATCGCGCAGATGATTTTGCAGAAACCCGAACGCCAGCAGGTGCGTTTCAGCGTGAAAAAGAAGCCCGACGGCCAGCCGGTCCAGCCGCTGTTTCTGTGCGCCGTTGACGATACGCTCTGGCTCTCGGAAGCCGAGGCGGTCAATCACGTGCTCGAAAAACATTTCGGCATGTTTTATCAGGCGGAGAAAACGCCGACTGATCCGCCCAAGGGCACGTACACCTTTGTGGCCCAATGCGGCATGAGCGGCGTCATCCTCGGGCCGCCCAATTATCACGATTATCAGAATCAGTTGCGCCGGCTGCATGCCGAGCGTTTTTCGCGCATGCCATTCGAGGCCTTCAAGGCGCGCGTCAAAATCGTGAAGGAAGAGGCAGTCGTCAAAAAATGGCTCGAGGACCAGAGCACGAAGACGGAGTATGTTTGCCTGAACGTGCCCGAAGCGTCCAAGCTGCCGGACCGCGAGGCGGTGGAGAAACATTTCCGCGAGATTCACCTTGCGAACATCATCAAGCCTGTCGAGCAGCATACGCTCAGCGGAGCGGCCAGCCGCCAGTTACGTTCGCCCGGCCTGCAGCGGCTGGTGCGCCATGCGTGGGAGGAACAAAAGCG
>DATMLG010000205.1:0-11813 GCA_035570675.1 Verrucomicrobiia bacterium
GCCTGAAAGGTCCATTGGTGATGTGGCCGTCGGCATCCATGCCGCCAACATGAACCTTGGCGGAGCTTGAAAAAACCGGCTTTATTGCGGCCGAGAAAGTCATTGCCACCAGAAGTCCGATCAACGCCGAACTGATGATGATATCAGATCGGCGGCGAACGACGCCCAGAAGTTCGACCGCCCGCCAGTACCACACTATCAGCCTTCCAAAAAAGACCAGCACAACGGCATGCAGCATTTTGTTCATATTGTTCCTTGTCGCTTTGATTGCTCCATAATCCAATTGTAGGAATCATGCAACCGAGAATGTACCGCCGGCCTGCCGTTCCGGATAGCCCGGCGTCAGGGAAAGTTTTTTACGGCTTGGTAACTCCAGTTTGTATTCATGGTCGCCTCGGCAGGAGTGCCGGCAAAAGCGTCCCTGGCGTAATGGTCACCCTGCAATTGGCACCTCATCCACGCGGTGAGATATCCCAGATACCTGCCGCCGCTGTGTTGAGGAACCAGATGATCGGCGCCGTTGAGGATTAATAGCGCCGCCTGGCCCGGAACGGCGTTGTAATAATCCCGAAGAATCTTTGGCGCAGCGACCAGCCAATCCCCGCTCCCGCCAAGGAACAGGGTTGGCGCCATCAGTTGCGCGGGGTCGAAGGCATCAGCAGCTTTGCTGATCCAAACCTGTGCGGGAAGGTCAATGAGAACCGCGGTCTTGATCAGCCCGTTCGAGTTCACCGCCGCTCGACAGGCGCCGCCTGCGCCCTGTGAATGACCGAGCGCTCCAATCGCATTGGTATCGAGCTTGCCGTAAAAAATACTCGCAGGGCTGCTGTTCAGACGGAGCATTTCCTGGACTCCTGCCAGCATTTCTGCGCCCGTTCCTGTCATTGTATTGGTCGGGGCAATCACCACGAAGCCCCACGAGGCAAGCTGATTAAGAATGCCCGCGTAAAGGTCGGGAGTTGCGTAGGTGCCATTGCCCCACGTCAGGATGGGATGCTTGAACCCGTTGGTTCCAAGCCGGGACGGATAGATAAGCTCGTAACCATTTCCCGATGAATCATGGTGAGTCTCGAAACTGACGTCCCAGGGGCCGGCCACGCTGTAATGCGCCTCGATGGGATAGTTTGTAATCACCGGGGCTGGAGAATCCGCCGACAGACCGATTTCCAAGCCCAAGATGGACACCAGGAAGAGCCAATACCAGCGCCCATTTTGTCTTCTTAACCTTGCGCAACAGGGATCGAAGCTCATTTGCTTGGGGCTCACTTTTGGTGATTTTGCGGCTTGGCCGGCATACGTCCAGTACGTTTTGCGGGCTTTTTAGCCGGTGAGCGCCGACGGACTGAGAAATTCAGCCAACCGCGCATCCATTGGCGGGTTGCCCCAAACGTCTGTATTTTCGTCAAAGAAAGTTCGAGCAATATCTAAAGGACACCGCCATCTAAAACTTCGAGTGCCGCCCCGTCGGACAAGTCGCATCCATCAAACGGATGCCTTGTTCCCGCCGCCGGGAATTGAAAAGTAAAAGGTCGCGCCGCCGTCCACCACCCCTTCGGCCCACACCCGGCCTCCGTGCCGATGAATGATGCGCTGGACATTCGCCAGGCCGATGCCCGTGCCCGCGAACTCCTCGTGGGTGTGCAGGCGCTGAAACACGCCAAAAAGCTTGTCGGCGTAGCGCGGATTGAAACCCGCGCCATTGTCGCGAAAAAAGATCACCGTCTCGCCGTCGCGGCCGGGGGCGCAGCCGATTTCGATTTTGGCCCGTGCGCGGCCGCCGGTGAACTTCACGGCATTGGAGATCAGATTGACCAGCGCCAGGCGCAGCAGGGCACGGTCGGCTCGTACCGACGGCATCGGGTGAATTTCCCAGTCAATGTTCCTCTCCTTCGTTTCCTTCTGAAAATCCGCCAATATCTCCGCGACCAGTTGATCGAGATCAACCTCCGTCTTTTTCATTTCGGAACGTCCCAAATGCGCAAAGGACAGCAGGTCCTCAATCAATTTCCCCATCTCGGTTGCCGCCTCGGAGATATTGGCCAAATGTTTGAGATTTTTTTCTGAAAGCGACGGCCCGGCACCTTTTTGCAGCATCTCCGTGAAGCCCAGGACATGGCGCACCGGTGCGCGCAAATCGTGGGAGACGGAATAACTGAACGCGTCCAGTTCCGCGTTGGAGATTCTCAGATTCTCGTTGGCGGCTTCCAGTTGTGCCGTGCGCTCAGCCACTCGTTGTTCCAGTTCCGCGTTGAGAACACGGATTTGTTCCTCCGCGCGCTTGCGCTCCGTGACGTCGCGCACGATGCACTGGATCACGTTGCGGTTGCCGGCCTGATACACGTTGCTGACAAACTCGACGGCAATCTTGCGCCCGGCCCTCGTCTCCAGCGGCAGGTTCTCGGAAAGGACATAACCTTGTTCATGCAACTGTTCGAACCTGGCCTTGTTGGACACAATGTTCTTGAACAGGCCGAGCTCCCAGATGGGCGTGCCGACCAGTTCGCCATGGGAATAGCCCAGCATTTCCACCAGGAAGGGATTTACATCACTGATTCGTCCCGTGTCGGCCTCCAGGATCAGGATGCCGTCTCTCGCCGCTTCAAACAGCCGCCGATAACTGACTTCCGAGTCGCGAATCGCCTGCTCACTGCGCGTTTCAGCCTGTTCCGTCCGCGCCTCGGCTTGCTCCACCCGTGTCTTGGCCTGTTCCGTCCGCGTCTCCGCCTGCTCAGTCCGGGCTTCCGCCTGCTCCGTCCGCGACTTTGCCTGTTCGGTGCGCATCTCCGCCTGTTCCGTCCGGGCTTCCGCCTGCTCGAGCCGCGTCTCTGCCCGCAAAATCTGGGTGTCCTGTCGGGACAGAGGGAGGTCTTCGTTCTTCATTACTGTCCTGTCTTCTCACGAACCGTATTTGGCCTGAACTCTCGATCCAGAATTGCTTCTGCTCTGTTAAATCGATGGCCCTCTGGGAGTCAGGGCTTAAATACTGGCGGAAAGCGCCCACGTCAATTTTATATTGCAATCGAACGCCGGGTATACGCGATAGTATTGCACAAGGCTTGGACTTGCTGTTGTCGAAAGAATGGCCGGCGCGCTCTTGAGCCCGGCGGCCCGCTTGAAAAATGCAGAGGCGGCGGAGGCCGTTTGGCCATCCACCGCCCCAATTGCATTTGGTTGCTCTGGTCAGTCTCAGGAGCTGATCGTGCTTATTCCGCTTCCCGTCACCACCGGCTGGGTGCCGATGCCTTCCGCATCCACGGAACCTTCGATGATAAGCAACTGGCCGTTGGAATCGCCGGTGCCGGACACGTCCGCGTCAATGCTGTCGATCTGGCCGACAATCTGGCCCCTTCGGTTCACCACTCCTCTTGAGGTGGTGGCTGTGAAACCCGAAACGCTGAAGTGCTCGGTCAACGCGGGGAATCCCGGCTGATCCTGCAGGCCGAAGCCGTCGATGCTGTATTCGGTGTCGCCGGCAGCTCCCGTCCGCCGGGTCACCCAGGCGCTGCCCACCGAGGACGACCCCGGGTTGTGGACTATAAATCCCGTGACATCGACGTCATTGGCGCCGTCCTGGATTTGAACCGTCCAGCTCTCCAGGTCATTGGTGGGCGTGAGCACCACCAGCCTGGCCTTCTTCGAGAAGGTGTTTCCGGTCGCGGCCCCCAGCACCACAATGATGTCCCGCGAGGTGATGCTGGAAACCCGCACGTCGCTCGCAACTCCGGCCGATGTGGTCACCGCCGGTCCCTGCGAGACTGCGTTGAGGTTGAAATTTAACACCAGCGCCTCGTCAATGTTCGTGGTCTGCGCCGGAGCCGTCTGCAACGCCGCTGCGATCAGCAGGGCTGCCGTGGGAATGATTTTGAATGCCGTGTTCATGGTTGTCCTTTCTACTTTCTGCCAGCCCCGGACCGCCGCCATCCGGCCGCGGCCCGCGCGCTGTTTGCAACATGTTACTTTGTCTGATTTTCCCGGAACTCCGTCGGCCTCAGGGCCGCAGCCGGGCACACCGCATCTGTTTTAACTTCTTCGATCGGTGATTTTTGGTCTTTATTGACCGCCCTTCAATGAAGCACAGGCCATGCCAGCGCTGTCCCATTCCCGTACTGCTTCGGGCTCTCCCTACGCCGCTAAAAAACTCTTAATTACCCCATGTTTACAAGGTGAAAATGCATTCATGCGATGGCGGCAAAACCTCCCGGTGTGCTGCGCAACCGGACACTGTCCTCTCGTGGGACACCGGCCCCGCAGCCCTACTTTCGCTGCTCCATGGGGATGAAATTATTCTCGGTCGGCCCCTGATAAACCTGCCGCGGACGGTAGATACGCCCCTTGGTGTCCTCCATGACCTCCTTGTAATTCGCGATCCATCCCGGCATCCGTCCGATGGCGAAAATGACCGGGAACATCTCTACGGGAATCCCGATGACCCTCATAATGATCCCGCTGTAAAAGTCCACGTTTGGATAAAGCTTGCGCTCGATGAAGTACTGGTCGTGCAGCGCCGTCTCCTCCAATTTCTTGGCGATTTCCAGCAGCGGATCGCTCACATTCAGCACCTTCAAAATGTCGTCGCAGGCCTTCTTGATGATCTTCGCCCGCGGATCGTAGTTCTTGTAAACGCGGTGGCCAAAACCCATCAGCTTCTGGCCGCTGTTCTTGTCCTTCGCCGCGGCGATGAATTTTGAACCGTCGTCCCCGGCGGCGTGAATTTGCTTCAGCATCTCGATCACCGCCTGGTTCGCGCCGCCGTGCAACGGCCCCCACAGCGCGCACACTCCCGCCGCCGCCGAGGCAAACAAGTTTGCCTGGCTGGATGCCACCATGCGGACGGTCGAGGTCGAGCAATTCTGCTCATGATCGGCATGCAGCAGGAAAATCAGGTCCAGCGCATGCACCACCTCGGGCTTCAGCTCATAATCCTCGTATGGCATCGAGAAAAGCATGTGCAGGAAATTCGCGGTGTACTTGTACAACGCCTTGGGATAAATCAGCGGCTGCCCGCTCGACTTCCGGTGCGCGAACGCCGCCAGCGTCCGCACCTGCGAAATCAGCCGCGCCGCATAAACGTCAAACTCCGACCGCCTCCCAAACTGCCAGTGCATCAATCCCTCGTCGAAACAGCTTGAGGCGTTGATCATCGCCGAGAGCATCGCCATCGGATGCGCCGAGCTCGGGAAACCTTGAAAATGGAAAATCATGTCCTCGTGCAGATACTGGTTCTGCGTGAACAGATCCGAGAACTTCCGCAATTCCAGCCTCGTCGGCAGATGGCCGTAAATCAGCAGATACGCGCATTCGATGAAAGAGGATTTCTCCGCCAGTTGCTCGATAGGGATGCCCCGGTAGCGTAAAATCCCCTTCTCGCCGTCAATGAACGTGATCTTGCTCTGGCACGAACCTGTGTTGCCGTAGCCGTCATCCAGGGTGATGTATCCCGTCTTCGCGCGCAGGTCAGAGATATCAACCGCCTTTTCGCCCTCGGTGCCCGTGACAATGGGCAGGGAATGTTGTTTGCCGTCAATTTCTAATTGTGCCGTGTTGCTCATGTCGCTGGTTCTCGCGTCAGCCTCATTTTAACGGCAAAACACCGTCGCGCAAGGCTTTATCCGCTGACGAAGCCCAATCCACTCCCCCCGCGGATCGGACCGCCTGAACATGTGATGTCCGCGCGGAAATATTGGAAAAAGGAAGATTCGGGCAGCGGACGCCAAGGAGGTGGGGATGGGGAATCCCGCTAGGAAGCGAACCGCCACCCGAATCAAATGTTCAATCCAAAAAAGCCGCCCGCCGGGTTTTTAAAGCTCAACTTGCGGCCATCACTATTCCCGCAAATAACCTTCTTCGACGAAGATAAATTGTCAATGGAAAATTTCCCGGGCCGGTTGCGAATGGCTCATGGCCGCCGGCACGGATCCCCTTCGCAATCAAATGGCGGAGAGAGAGGGGTTCGAACCCTCGGAAGCATGCGGGAATTCCTCACTGTTCACCACCCCTTATTTTATTAAGTTTTAACACCTGTGAATAACAGCGAAACATGCGAGAACCCGGTTTCACCGATCAAGCCATTCATAGACCGCAAGGGGGAAAAAGTGAGCCGACGTGGATACACCATCGCCGAGCTTGGCACCATCTACACCAAATGCCCGGATGATTTTTGGCGCTACATGGTTGTCGGCTCGTTTTACACCGGCCTCAGAATGGGCGATCTGATTTGCCTGCAATGGCGTGCGGTGGACTTGCAATAAGACACCATCACCGTCACGGATGATAATACGGAAAAGGTGATGCACATCCCGATTGCGAAGCCGCTCCGGGCAATCCTCGCTGATATTCGCGCGCGCGCGGGCAAGGTCAGGCCGGGCGATGATCTTTGGCCAGAGCAAGCCGCCCGGTATCAGGAAAAAGGTTCCGGGGTTTTCAGCAGTGAGTTTTATAAGCTCATCCTCGCGCCGCTTGAACTGGTCACACCGCGAACCAAGAGTCACAAATCCACCGGCAACGCCCGCTCAGCAAAGCGGCAGGTCAATGAAGTGTCCTTCCATTCGCTCCGGCACAGCTTCGTATCGTTCCTCCGCTCGACCGGCAGCAATCAGGCCGTTGCAAAAGAATTGGCAGGCCATGCCAGAGACCAAGTGAACAGCCTTTACACTCACGTTCCAGAGGACGTTTTGCAGAAAGCAATCAGCCTTTTACCGCAGATCGGCGGTTGAGATTCATACGCCAACCTCGCATCACCTGCAGCCTCGACGGTTGTACGGTTTTTGCGCCGAAAAATACGTTTCCAATCATCTTGTCACTTAACGTCGGATTCGGGCTTCTCGTTCGCAAATTGGCTTGAATCTTAAGCCCAGAAATGCCGTCCCCACAACACCGAAGACAATTGGCGGCCACCTGCGAACAGCGCAACCAGCTCTCGGTTCCCGTTTCAAAAAAACGTCCCCGGACCCAAAGTTGGAATCCGGGGACGCTTGAGTATGGTCAATCAACGAATTACGGACTGGTTACCCGGTAGTAAGCGGTTGGTTTCGGCGCCCCGGTATCCGTGTAGGTAGAGGCGCTCAATCCAGTTGCTATGGTTGACCAGCTGCTGCCAGTCAGGCTGGTCTCGCGCTGCACCGAGAAGGTGTTTGTGCCTGCCGGAGTTGGAGTCCAGTTCAGCGTCACGGAACCTCCAGACGCGCTGACGCTGGTGATTGGTATGATAGTGCTGAGCACGAAGCTCGATTGCGGCGCCGGGATGGTGTGATTGAAACCACCGCCGGAGCTGAGATAGAAGTCATCCATGAGGATGGCGTTCGTGCTCTGGAAGGTCTGGACCTTGTTGACGGCAATAAATGCCTCGGCTTGTGTCCTGGTTGCATGGTTGGTTTCCGAATCGGATGGTTGGAGCGTGAACAGGTTGGTGAGCGTTCCGCTATCACCGCCAACCTGGACGGTCACCGAGTATTCATTGGCAATGTTGTTCGAATAAGGCCCGTTATACATGTCGAGCCAGACGTTGTAGACCGTGTTGGTTTTGAGGCCGTTGGGATCCACGCTGGCGATCCAACTGAAGCCGGTGTCGTTGTCAGCGCCCCAATTCGCGGTGAGGTCGATCGGGCCGCCGCTGCCAGGAATGAACGACTGGGAGGTGTCGCGAATGATGCGGATGGCAGGACCTTTGTTGGTTCCAGTGAACGAAACTACGTCGAACAAGGTCTCGTCCGAAAGGCCCACTCCCACATCGCAGTCTGGAATGTAATCGAATGCGGCGTTCGTGGAGTTGGTGCTGAGAACATTGTTAATGCTGCCATCAATGTAGAAGCGGAAGAACAATGTATTGCTGCCGCCTTGTGCCTGGCCCAGATGACCCAATATCGCAGCGCTCAGAATCGGCTCTCCGTTCATTCCCAACACGTGATTCCCTGGGACAGTGTTCAGCACCTCGGCGAAGGAATAGGTTGCTGTTTCAGGGCTGGAAGTGAGGGATTCCCAGTTGCCCTGGTTGCCGAGGGCGGTATTTACGGGAAGGTCATTGAAACCGGCCAAATAGTTCCAACCCGGAGCGACGCCGGAAACCGTGGTAATGGTCAGGGATTTCGACACTGTATTGGTGCCACGGGTCGCAGTGATCGTATAGGTGGTGTTGCCATTGACTGCAATGGTCTTGTTGCCGCCGCCGCAACTGGAGATCGAGAACACGTCCCCAACCCCGTTATTGATGGAGATGTCGGTCGCGTCCGAGTTGGCCTGCCAGGTCAAAACCGCGTTCGAACCCTGGTTCACCGAGTACAGGTCCGATGAAAACTGGCTGATGGCGAGCGGTGTTGGAACGGCAACGAGTCCGGGGATGCCGCCGGCCATGTAGTTGGTTATTTCATTGGTGCTCAGCGGGCGCGCCCATTCAGCCAGGCCGCTGACGGCGGCTTGGGTTATGAAGCCCGCGCTGCCGTTGCGGATCAGGGCGAAAAGACCGACCGTGTCCAGTTTCCAAAGACCGGTGGGGATTTGGGGGTTAAATTGCGCAGGCGTGGCCGGGACAAAGGTAGGATCCAGGACACCATCCACGAACACAAGATAGTTGGTGCCATTGGCTTCCCAAGTTACGTTATGCCAGGTGCCGTCGGCGATCGTATTGCCACCCGGTCCGGTTGTGGTGCCGCCGGCCTGGATGTGCGTGCCGCCGCTAAAATTGCCATAGGGACCCGACGGCCCATTCTGCCGCAAGAAACAGTCGTAACCGTTGCCTACCGCTGAAAGATCCCAAACTGATGCAAGGGTCCTGATAAAATCGGACTCACAGACCATGCGCTGGTCATTGTTGGCCGGGGGTTTGCCGGCGGCGCAGTTGATCCAGAATGAAATGGTATTGCTCGTTGGCGAATATCTTAACACTGGCGCGACGTCGTTTGTATTCAGCGACTGGAAGGCCATGGACGATTGCTCGGCGCCGGTGTTATTGACATAAATGCCGGTGCGCCCGAGCATGTTCGTAATGTAAATGTTGGTGTCAAAACTGCCCAGGGAAAGGCCCGATGCGCTATTTCCCCCGACGAGGACGTCCATGGTATATCCGTGGACCAGTTCTGGCGTTTGGTTGTTACAGCCGGCTGAAGTTGCCAACGGCCAGTAAGCCACCAATCCGTTGGTCAACTGCGCCTGGACTGCGTACTGCAGCAACAGGAATAGGCACCCGGTTGCCGCTTTTATCTTTGTGTGTGGTTGCATGATTGCGCCTTGTTTTGTATTTGTGGGTTTGGAGTTTAACTCGTTCTGTGGTGAAAGATTGAAGGATCAATAGAAGAAATAGATGTTGCCGCCATCACCACTGTATTGATACTTGATCTGGATTTGTGTATGTTGGGTCACATGGCCGTCGGCAAAGGCCAGATTGATATTTGCAAAATTACCCCCGAAGAAATGCGAGGAATTGACGTCTATGGGCGGCGGCATCGTGGTGGCGTCCGCTGGTACGTTGGCTCCAGTGCCCGCTGCGACAGTTCCGTTCATGCATTTGTCCGTGATGAACGGCAGAAGTGCGGCGGTGGCGTCGGTGGTTTTCGTCGCCCAGGGCCAATTCGGGTTCGGTCCCAGGCCATAGTAGTACTTGGCGCCGGAGATTGTCCTGCCCACGTTATTGCAAATTGGGTATACATCATTAGCTGTCGGATTACCGTTGTACCTTGGCACCCACCAATCGTGCGAAAGAACGGTTTCCCCCGCGTAGATTTTGTCGAAATAGTTGGTCAAATCCGAAACGGAACTGATGTCGTGACCATATAGCTGGTTGTAGGCGAGGTTTGCCGTGGTGAATTCATTCGCTCTTACCGGGCACCACCATAGCGGCACTGTCAAACCATAAGGGGCGAGGGCAGGGATGAAAGCTTCATCAACATCCCAGGCACTTTTGCCGAAGGAACTGTAAGGTGGGGTTATACTTCCCGAGCCAAATGCCGGCAGGTAACTGTTATTATCTCCAGCGTAAAGGGTGGCCACTATAGTCCACTGGCGGAAGTTAGAGGTGCAATTGAGGCACTTGGCCTTGAACTTGGCCCTGCCAAGCACGGGCAGGAGCAGCGAGGCCAGGATGCCAATGATGGCGATGACTACCAAAAGCTCAATCAGGGTGAAAGCACGTTTTCTGCCTGTGATTTGAGTTTGTTGCATTTGATTCATAACGACTATATTCGTCAGCACATGTTTTCCGATTCTCGCGATCTCTAATTCACTGTTTTCAGGAACGTTCAACCCGGCAGGTTGCGCCATCCTCTGATGGCTGCACGCAAATTTAAAGACTGATGTAAACGGGCGTCGTATCCCAATGTGGCGGCTGGTTGAGATGCTGCCGCATGTAATCAATGCTACGCTCCATACGCGACGCGGTTCAAAGTTCGTCGCCTATCATGTGGCGAATCCGGTGATTCCGTCAGGGCCGCCCTCAAGTTGGAGCGATCAAGCAATGGCATGCTCTGGCTCATTCGATTTAGTTCGTGGCTGCAACAAAATAGCCCCACCGCATTCGCTTTGCTTGGTAAACGTCATAAGGGCTGTATGTACGAATGTTACGCTTTGGCTGGCGGGCTGTCGCCTGTCCAAACGGACAGGTCGCCTGCCTGGCCGGAGGATAATTTCAAGATCAGGGTCACACAACGATTCAAGACACCCGCCCCCCTCTGGGGGGCAGGGAATAGCAGAATGTCCAAGCGAAGAGCTCCTATGTCAACTGCTTTAATGCAAAATACCGCGCTGGAAAGCGACGGCGGCGGCTTCGGTCCGGTCAGCAACCTCCAGCTTCGTGATTATATTCTCGACGTGGAATTTGGCTGTGCGTTCGGACACACGCAACACACCGCCAATCTCCTTGTTGCTCAAACCCTTGACCAGAAGATTGAGCACCTCGCACTCGCGCTCCGTTAACTCAGAGCCGGGGGTGTGCTCCTTGAGTGCGCGGAGGATTTCCTTTGGAATGTATTTCCCGCCAGCGTGAACAGCTTTGATCGCCTGCAACAGCTCGTCCGCCAAAACGTCCTTGAGCAGATAGCCGCGGGCACCGGCTTTAAAGGCGCGATAGATTTCCTCGGATGCGTCAAAGCTGGAGATGATGATTATCCTGGCCTGCGGAAATTCCTTGTAGATAGCCGCCGTGGCCTCCACCCCGCTCATATCAGGAAGGCGCAGATCCATCAGCACAATATCCGGCCTGTGTTCGCGGTGCATCTACACGGCCCCGCGTCCCGTGCTCGCTTCGGCCACGACACTCAATTCAGGCCACATTTTGATCGAGGTGAGCAGGCCGATGCGCACGACAAAATGGTCATCAACAATAAGCAGCCGGATTTTTGGTTTCATGTTTTGAGCGGAGACGAATCGATTCCCGGCAGCGGCACAAATACTTCGACGACGGTGCCGGTCCGGGCGTCGCTCGTGATTTTCAATCGTCCGCCGATTTTCTCCGCGCGCTCGCGCATGCCGAGCAGGCCAAAATGCCCTGCATCGCTTGGCGCTGCGCTTTGCGCGTCGAATCCGCAGCCATCATCTGATACCGCGAGCTGCACCGAGTTCTGATCGTAGCGCAATTCAAGGCGAATGTGCGACGCTCCGGAGTGTTTCAGCGCATTCGTCGTGGCCTCCTGGCCAATGCGGAGCAAATGGCTCTCCAGTTTCGTGGGCAACGCAGCGGGTGTGCCGACAATGCGCACTTCGACGGACGGTTGCGAGCCGTCGCTCGTCTGGCTGGCCATTTTGGAGAAGGCAGTTGGAAGGTCCGAGCCTTCAAACTCAAGTTGCCGCAGGTTGCGCACCGTCCGCCGGGCCTCCTCTTGTTCGTGCCG